>JABMQA010000286.1 GCA_013203545.1 Bacteroidota bacterium | reverse complement strand
GTTTAAGGCTGCATTATAAACCGGCTCTGCAAAGGTAGTTATCTGCCACACCTATTGGTGTTCATAACAAATAGGCCAAACCTTTTCAATCTCCAGGAACAGCAGGAATTGATATGTGTGTTTGCACAAGTTTCCATTTTCCGTCCTTTTTTACCAACACACCGGTGTACCTGATCCCTTCGTACTGACGGGCCCGGCCATCAAGAATATAATTGTAGTTGATGATCTCAGAAAACCAGGCTGTATTTCCATCGTCATTTAATTGGATGATCTGGTCGCGGTATGATATGAAGGTGCTGGTAAAAGTATCGAATTGCCTTTGAACTGCTTTCTTTATCTCAGCAAAACCGATTAATTTTTCATGTCCTTCGGTACCAAAACTTACAATTTGCTCAGAAGGGCACCAGATGTCCTCAATAAGGTTCATGTCCTGGTTTTCGTTTGCCAGGGCATATTTCTCGAGCACAAGTTTGATGGCTTGCTTTTCTTTTTGTTTGTCAACCAGGGCTTTTGGCTCAGGGTTACAACCAATTGCTAAAACCATTCCGATGATAATTGGGACAAGCGCTAATTTTTTCATTTTAACCTCACTTTTTATTGGGTTTGGATTAATAGATTGCATGTTTTTCAGCAGTCATATTGAATATTTCAATGAATTGAATTGCTCAAATTTAAGGGTTTTTTATTTATAATTATTATAAATTTTCGCAAATGTGGTTTTTTTTTCAATAACGTTCATTCGAAAAACACCAACGTTCCTTCAAAAAGTCCCAACGTTCCTTCAAGATTTCCAACATTTTGTAAAATCTAAAAAAACCACAGGTTTTGGATTTCTTGACAATTCGATACAAATACTTTACTTTAGCTTTTTGAAAACCTATAATGCAATTGTTAGTGTAAGTTCTTTAAAATAAACTGAATCATTTAGACTTCTAAAATTTACCCAGTACATTGATCAGGCAGACAAATCCTTTCTTATCGCCGCACCTCAGGAATTGATTCAGTATGGCGGGAGTTGATACCCACAGTACATAATTTGGTTTGGTTAATAATTTTGTATGATCAACTTCCCTCAACCTCAAAAAAAACTTCCACTCAAAACCCTGTGGGAGTTTTTTTTATTCGATATTTCATCAACGTTTTCTGTAATTGATGTCTCCGTCTTTGACAGAGGGTCAGGATTCGTTTTTAAAATCCAAAGATCCTAAAACGACAGGGAAAGCCCCAGGCTAGGCATAATTGGCAATTGATAAACCACACTGTTGGTAACCCGGTTTACATAAAAAACATTGTTGCGATCGTAAACATTGGATACACTTAAATCGGCCTCCAGCAGGGTATTTTCGCTGAGGAAAAACTTCCGTTTAACGTTGAAGTCCATGCGGTGATAGGTGGGGAGCCTGCCACCATTAAGTTCGGCATATTGAATGCCCAGATCACCGTTTTCGGTTAAATAATTGGCATTAATGCCACCGGAGAACAGCAGTTTTTCAAAATATCCCTGCGTTTGGGTAAATGGAAATCCGGTGCCGAAATTCCACCTCATTCCCACTTCCCACTCCCTTCTGTCACCCATAGTGTAAGATGCAAGAAAGTTTACGTTGTGACGGCGGTCGTAATGTGGGTAATACCACGAATCACCATCGTACCTTTCGACAAAGGCAAATGAGTATGCAGCCCATAAATACAGTCGGTTATAGTCATATTTTAACGAGAAGTCAATCCCATCAGCATAACCTGTCTCAACAATAAAATCTTTTTTCTGCTCATCCGGGGTGTCCGGGGGGGCAGTGTTTTCATCATATATCTTGTTTCTGTTAAGGTTGGTTAACTGTGAGAAATTTTTGTAATATACCTCAAGATTAACGGTAATGTATTGTGTGACATCCTGTTCGATACCCACAATAATATGCTGGGCTTTTTGTAATTTATCTTTAATCTCTTTACCGTCAAATTCTTCCGGCAGGTTGTCGGGACCTGATAAAAAACCGTAAAACAAATTAACAACATCCCTGTCGGAACGGGCACTGATGAGATTTTGAGAATAGAAACCCGCAGCCAGTTTAAGTCTTGTTGCTTTGCTGGCATTGTATTTCATGGCAAACCGGGGTTCCAAAGAAACATCCGACAATGAGGCATACCATTGAAGCCTTAATCCGGGTTCGATCAAAAATTTACCTTTTGTCAACTTGTATTTGAAATAACCTGCAATTTCGGTCGTGTTTTCTTCCTGTTGGATTTTTTGACCAACGCTGTTCGAGAACTGAAAGTTCGTTTTAAATCCATTTAATTCGAGCCCGTATTTCATTTCATCCTTACCGATAAAATAGGTAAAGTTTAATCCGGCATTAAACCCATTAATTGAACTGGTTCTTGGCCTTGTAAACTCCTCCTCCAATGTCATTTTATAAGATGAATAGGCAAGAATTCCCTCCATTAATACCGGTGAACTTCCAGGGATTACCACGAAATTGGCCCCACCCCCTGCGGCATCCCAGCTATAATTGGAAATGTCTTTGTAGTTTACCTGGTCGGTAAAGTTAAATCCAAACAAATTCACCTTACTCCCGTTGGCAGCATTTATCGAAACTTTTCCATACAAATCCAGAAAGTTAAAGGGCAACCCATCTTTGTCAACATATTCGTAAAACACTTTCGAACTTTGTTCCAGGTATGAGTTTTTTACCGAAAGCACAAATGATGAACTTCCACCACCGTCATCTGACTGTTTTTTGATTGGGCCCTCGATCATGGCTTTTGCGCCAAAAGTTGAAGCGCCAATTTTCCCTGAATATTTCTTTTTATTGCCATCCCTTGTAGTAATATCCATAACAGATGAAATGCGGCCGCCATGCTCAGCGTTAAACCCACCGGTATATATATCGGCATTCCGGAGGATGTCGGTGTCGAAAACTGAAAACATACCAATGGAATGGAAAGGGTTATAAATAACCATTCCATCCAGCAACACCTTATTCTGGATAGGGGAGCCTCCCCTGATATACAGTTGCCCTCCCTGGTCGCCTGTAAAAATTACGCCCGGCAAAATCTGCAAATACTGGGCAATATCCGGTTGGCCTCCAACTGATGGTATCTGGCGGATCTCCAATGGCGTAACCTTGACAATCGATGTCCGGGTCTCGGTTCGGGCAGCCTGCCGTTCGGCTGAAACATTTACAGTCTGGAGCATTACAGAGGATTTCTCCAGGTTAAGTATCTCATCCTGTATGGTACCTGCCTTCAGGTCAACTTCTTTAGTCAGCGTATCATAACCCATGTAAGTTACCAGCAGGGTATATTTTCCGGGTGGGATCTTGGTAATGGCAAAATAGCCGTTAACATCAGTTGCAGCTCCATAGGTGGTTTTATAAAGGTAAACATTGGTAAAAATAATCGGTTCTCCGGACTCTTTTTCATATACAAAACCCCGGATGGATGCGGTTTGTGAAACTGCTTGATTGGTTATTCCTGAAACAATTATAAATAAAGCAATTGCAGTAAGGTGAGTGAGGTATTTTTTCATTTGTGTGGCAGCGTAAAGTTTGTTTCTATATGATCTCTTTTTAAATTACTTGACTTGTAACGAAACCGATATTGATTTATTATTTTCGATAAGTAAACGGTTCATATTAAAAAGTAAAAGGCAGCCCTAAATGTGCTACCTTCTGAAAACCTATTTTCTAAGCGCTGCCAATTGCCGGAAAAGTTCCTGCTCTTTTTCGCTTAACTGTTCGGGTAATTTTACATTGATTTTGATGTAAAGGTCACCAAAAGTACCGGGTTTGCCAAAAACGGGCATGCCAAGGCCTTTTAACCGCATGGTTTTGCCGTTTTGGGTTCCCTCCTGAAGCTTAATGCTCATATGCCCTTTCATGGCATTAATGGTAATTTTGCCTCCCAGAATAGCCGTAAACAAATCCGTTTCCTGTTCAAGATACAGGTCGTTTTCTTTTAATTCGAATAAAGTATTATTTACAACATTTATCTTTAGGTAGAGATCACCATTGGGGCCACCGTTTCCTCCCGGGCCACCTTGACCTTTTACCCTGAGTTTTTGTCCGTTTCTGACGCCGGGTTTTAATGTAGCTTTTATTTTATTGCCCTCCAGGTTAAGTGTGGTTGAGGTTCCATGATAAGCATCAGATAGGTTGAGGGTTACCTGAGCTTCGAAGTCCTGTCCTTTGGCTTGCCGAAACCGTGGCTTCCTGCCACCACCCCTGAATCCGCCACCAAAAAAGCTTTCGAAAAAGTCGCTATGCCCGGTCTCACCAAAAATATCATCATAAGATGTTCTGTACTGACGTCCGGCCCCCTGGTTAGCCCATTGCGAGAAATCAAAACCGCTGGCACCAGCCTGTTGGTATTGTTTCCAGTTGTGCCCCAACTGGTCATATTTTGCACGTTTATCATCATCTTTCAATACTTCGTAGGCTTCCTGCAACTCTTTAAACTTTTCTTCAGCCTCCATGTTGTCAGGATTCCTGTCGGGGTGATACTTCTGGGCCAATTTCCTGTACTTCTTCTTGAGATCTACATTTGTGGCCTTTTTATCCGCACCTAATATTTCATAATAATCTTTATATTCCATTGGGTTATAATTCTCCTTTCATTGAGCGGGTGAAGATATCAAATTTCATGCAAAACAGAAAGATCGATTGTATATCGTGGCAATGATCGTGCGTTTGCTGCCAAATGTGACAAAAGTGCAGAAGAAAAAGGAATTAACCAACAATGTTTCCGTGGTTAATTCTTCTGAGGATGCAAATCATAATAAATGCAAGAAAAAGCGCACTTATGGTAGAAAAAAACACAACCAGCGGACGGATGTGATATGCCGGCAAAAGTGGTATTCTCGGATTGGTAACCACGTTTACATAAGTAAGTTCCTTTGTTATCTCCTTTTGGGCATTTTCGAATTGATTTTTCAGGTTCAGGTATTCATTACGGCTGGTGTATGCATAACCCGATGTGCGGATATGTTCGGCACCATAATTAATGATATTTGCCATAAATTTAAGTACGCTTTCATGGTTAATGAACTGGCCGTTAGACCCATCCACCGTCCCAAGGTACCCCCGTACCACTTCGTTGGCCTGTACCGGAACATCAAATAACTCATAATCAACAGTGATGTCCCTCAGCCTGTTATCGAGCGAATCCAATTCACTGCGCTTCAAATCCATCTGTGTTTGGATTACTGTATAAACCTCCCTGAATTGTTTCCTGTAAATCGTTCTGATTTTTGTGTTGAGTTGTGCAAGCAGCTCATTCACCAACGCATATGCCACTTCAGGATCCGTATCGGTTGCTTCTATTTTAACAGATTCAAACCTTGTGATGTCGATTTTAAGACGCCTGTTAAGTTTATCAAGCACCAGGGCATGTGCAAAAGGCTGTTCATCATTTATCCGGTAATGTTGCATCAGGTCAAACCTGTGGATCAGGCTGTCTTTCAGATCATCGGAATTGAGTAATTGCAGCAACTGCTCCGTTTGTGTTTCGGTGGAATATGGGCTAAGATTAACAGGATAAACAACTGCAAACGATCTGTAATGCGGTTTGATGAAACGTGGGCCCGAGAAAACATAGGATACGATCGCTGCTAAAAGGGCAACCATGGCCAGTGGCTTCCAGTATTTGCGCATGATATCTAAAAACTCATGCTGGTTGAAAAATGCATTTTGAGTCATGATAGTTAGTGCTGAGTGTTTGATGAGTAATAACAAATGAAATGAAAAGCATTTAGCAAAGATAAATTTATTCGTTTACTTTTTTAATTTACTGAGATTTTTTTAATATGTCAATATTTAGATTCCTTTTAAATTTCGAATTTGAAATTCAAAATGCACAATACCGGAAAGTAATAGTTTTTATTTAGTAGCTTTGCGCAATTAAATCAGATACAACTATCTATACTAACTTAAATTTTAATTCTATGAAACGTGTGTACTTACTGACGCTGGTAAGCCTGTTTGCTTTTCAGCTTTTCGCTTCCGATTTGGTTTTGATACCAACTAAAAGTTACGATGAAACCAAAGCTCTCTTCAAAAATCCGGCACTCACCATTAACTTTTACAAAGATGAATTTGTAATTGCTACAATCGATGGTGATCCAAAGCAGGATTTTATTGTGCTCGATCAAAATCCCTGGAGTGCGGAATTCAACTACTACCTTGTTTATGTTGATGAAACCGTGGATAGGGAAGCTTATTATGCAACCATAAATGAGGTTGCTGATATTTTGTATGATGGGGGTCATTTTTTGGTTTTACGGATAAATGAAAACCTTCACGGCCAACTACTACCTGCAAAAAATGACGGGATGGTAAGAATTTCGAATAAAAAGGCCTCTTTGCCCGCTGAGAATACATTTAACCATAAAGGTCGCTTTGATCCGGATCCTTTCATTGAGGATTTGATGGAAGAAGTATCGTCCTCAAATGTTATGGCATATATACAGCATCTTGAGGATTATGGAACACGGAATTGCTATGAGCCCGAAAGCATTGAAGCTCAGAACTGGTTAAAGGATCAATTTGAAGATATGGGTCTTGAGGTTGAGGTGATGGATTTTCCGATGTCAGGTGGTCCGGCAAGCGATAATGTTATTGCCACCCAGATAGGAACCAAATATCCTGAGGAATATGTTGTAATGGGAAGCCATTACGATTCATATACCTATTCAGGTCTATCACCGGGAGCCGATGATAACGCATCCGGCTCAGCCGCGGTTTTAGAAGTTGCACGAATATTCAGCCAGTATGAATTTGACCGCACCATAATTTACTGTACTTTTTCAGGTGAGGAATACGGTTTGTATGGAAGTGAAGCTTATGCCGACAGATGTGCCCAGCAGGGAATGAATATCCTTGGCTATTTTAATGCCGACATGATTGGTTACCTTGAGCCCGGAAGTTATATCCATACAGATTTGATTTATCCCTCTTCAGCACAGGAGTTAGCTACTTTTTACACTGATGTTTGTGCTGTGTATATGCCTGATTTTACCGTTGAAGTCGGCACACTTATCGGTGGCGACAGTGATCATACCTCTTTTAATAATGCGGGGTACATGGGATTGTTTCCATTTGAAGATGGAACAGATCACAGTCCGTACATTCATACTACTGATGATGTTATTGGCCCAAGTGTAAATAATGAGGAGCAGGTGGGGCTGTTCGTCCAGGCATTGGTGGCAAATATGGCTACCATGTCCAACCGCCTGATGCCACCACAAAATCTTGTTGCAATACCGGGTGATGGCGAAGTTGATTTGACATGGGACGAAATGTTTGACATCGACAATTATAATGTTTATAAAAACGGAACACTCGTTGCATCTCCAACCACCAATTCATACTATGACGAAGATGTTGTAAATGGCACACAATACGAATATTATGTAACATGTATCTATTCCGATTCCGGTGATGAATCTGATCCTTCCGAAGTGGTAACTGTCACTCCGATGCCACCCATCGGATTGCCACTGGCCATTGATTTTGAAAATGGGGCACCCTACTGGGATTTTGAAGATACATGGGGATTATCTACCTCTTCTTCATACTCACCCACACATTCAATCACTGAAAGTCCTTCGGGTCAATATGCAAATAACCTTGATTGCTCTGCAACACTCAATTCAATCAACCTTTCCGGATACACCGATGCTTCGGTTTCTTTCTGGACAAAATATGACCTGGAATCCGATTATGATTATATGTGGCTGGAAGTATCTACCAATGGCTCACAATGGGCCGAACTGGATGAATACAACGGAACACAGGGCAGCTGGGAACAAAAAACATATTCGTTGAACAGCTACCTGGGCGAACCGTATGTTGTATTGCGCTTCCGTTTTTACAGTGACGGATGGGTTCAGGAAGATGGGATGTACATAGATGATTTTGAGATCAATGCTGAAGGTGGTGGCTTGCAGCTCTGTGAGCCCGTTTACACAACAGGTTGTACACTTGGCGATGGTTTTGATGATTTCATTCTTGCTGAAATCGAAAACACAGGTTCGGGTTGTGGTGATTTGAACGGAACAGGCTGGAGTCAGTACCTGGAACTTGGGCCCGCCTACCTGACACAGGGAGAAACCTATGATCTGGTGGTGTCTTCGGGTTATACCGGAAACTTTGCTTCAATCTGGATTGATTTCAATGATGATTATGAGCTGACCTTGGATGAATGGGTTCTTGATAATTATTGGATACAGCTTCAGAACACCCAGTATACTGTGGAACTTACCATACCGGCAGATGCCAATCCCGGGGAACATATAATGCGGGCACGGACAAATTTTGCCAACTTCTGTAACGATCCCTGTATTGAATACGGCTACGGTGAGGCAGAAGATTACATGGTAGTTATTGAAGAAGGTTCTGGTTTAGTTGGCGATGAATGGGAAACCTTTGAAGATTACAATGCCGACGACTATCTTGTAGCTCAGGCCAACTCAATGGGACGTGACTACTGGACAACATGGAGCAATTCACCGGGAAGTGCCGAAGACCCAATGGTTTCTTCAGACTTTGCTTATAGTGGAAGCAATTCTGCAGTAATTGAAGGAACAAATGATGCTGTTTTGTTATTCGATGATATCACTGAAGGCATCTGGGCTGTCAGTTTCAGAATATTAATTCCTACAGATTATTACGGATACTTCAACCTATTGCAGGAATTTGCAGGAACAAGTAGCCAGTGGGGTATGCAGGCTTACTTTGATGCAGGTGGTATTGGAACTGTTGATGCTGGTGGAGCCGGATCAGGTACCTTTAACTATGATTATGACACATGGATTTTTGTTGAAGTAGTTGTTGACCTTGACGACGACTGGGCTGAAATGATTGTTGATGGCAACAGCATTGTTGACTGGCAGTGGAGTACCGGCTCATTTGGAACCGGAACACTGAATCAACTTGGAGCCATGAACCTCTATGCATGGGCTGAAAACGGAACTCCCAAAGCCTATTTTGATGATATAGACCTGGTAGAATTTATGGATGCAGAGATCTTTGAAGATTTTGAGGCCTATAACGCAGGGGAACAGCTGGTTGAGCAGGCGGTAACAATGGGTTATGATTACTGGACTACCTGGAGCAACAGCCCGGGAAGTGCCGAAGATCCTTACGTTTCCTCTGATGTATTCCAGAGTGGTGGCAACTCCGTAGTAATTGAAGGCACCAACGATGCAGTTCTCTTATTTGGTGACAAAACCACTGGTGCCTACACTGTCATGTTCAGTATTTATATTCCGACTGGTTACTTTGGCTATTTTAACCTGTTGCAGGATTTCGCAGGTACAACTAGCCAGTGGGGTACACAATGTTACTTTGATGCAGGCGGAATCGGCACCATCGATGCCGGTGCCGCCGCCGCAGGCGTCTTTAACTACAACTACGACGAATGGGTACATGTTAAAGTGGATGTTGACCTCGACCAGGATTGGGCAGACATTTATGTAAATGATGAGGCGGTTATTTCATGGCAATGGAGTACCGGAACATTCGGAACAGGCACATTGAACCAGCTATCTGCCATGAACCTCTGGGCATGGGCAGATAACGGAACACCCAAAGCCTACTTCGATGACATTATGTTTATTGAGAAAACACCGCCGGTGGGCGTTGAGGAGATTATCACTGCTCAGCAACTTGTGATCTATCCAAACCCTGCTACAACCTTGCTGAACGTTGTAAACGTTGTTGAGATGACAAGCATAAGGATACTTAATCAAACAGGTCAGGTAGTTTATTTCGATTCACCTTCGGATACTCAGGTAAGCATCAATACCGCTGATTTTTCAGCTGGGATATATTTTATTGAGGTTACTTCGGAAAAGGGAATAGCTACTGAAAAGCTAATAATTAACTAGCCCTTTAGTAATATAATATTAAATGAAACCTGTCAGGAAACTAATCCTGACAGGTTTTTTTTATGGCAGGATATCGTCAGGCCTCTTGACCCAGCCACCATTTTTTTGAATGCGGATTATCCAATGTAACCTTTAAACATATTTAAAAGGAATATCAAACACTACCTTTGTTCCTGATGGTTCATTTTTTTCGTTTTTCAGATCGGTGATGACCATTGAAATTTTTTGTTTTAGCTTTTTATTCAGGACCGTCAGACGTTCCCGGGTAATATCGGTTGCCATCGACCTGTGTTCTCTTTTAAGTTTGTATCCGATTTCCTGCGCTTTTTCTCTTCCAATTCCATCATCTTCTATTTCAAAAGTGATCAGCTTGTCATGCATCGAAAATTGAATCTTTATGGTACCCCTGGTCTTTTTATGTTTAAATCCATGTTCAATGGAGTTTTCGATAAAAGGCTGGGCAAGCATAGGTGGAATCAGCATATTTTCAGGATCAATTTTTTCATCTACTTCTATTGAAAAGTCAAACTTTTCCGGGAACCTGACCCTTTGCAGCTCAAGATAGTTCTCTATTGTTGCCACCTCTTTTTCAAAAGGAATGTACTCCTGTGTAGAATTATCAAGAATTGATCTGACCAGCTCAGAAAACCTTGAAAGGTAGATACTGGCTTTTTTTGAATCCTGCCGGACTACGAAATTCTGAATACTCGCCAGGGAATTAAAAATAAAGTGCGGATTCATCTGTGAGCGAAAAAACTTTTGCTGCAAGCCCAACATCTTTTGATCTGTCTTTAATTTGTTCTGGCGAAACATTAAATAACCAAACATCAATACCACGATGAATAAACCAACTGATCCGAACAAAAAATACCTGTTTTGATCTAAACGCGATTCTTTCAATTCATTTTCTATCGAAAGGGTTTCTATCTGTTGATCCTTTCTATCTGATTCATACCTGGTTTGTATTTCCAGCGTTTCACGGGTTCTTTGCAATCTATTCAAGGTATCCGTTGCACTATAATATGCGATATGATAATTTAAAGCTTCATCGCTTTTTGTTTTAGCACTAATTTGATATAATAATGCATACATCATATTCACCTGTTCCCACATCAATTCATTCAATTGCCTGCGAGGATGAGGGAAAAACAGTTCTATGCCAAAATTCACTATATATTTCAGGGTGTCATACCTGTACCACGAATCCTTTGCCAACATCTCGTTAAATATCTGTTCCGATTGCCGGAAATATGTCTCTGCAGTATTTAATTCATTGTTTTGATAATAGATAGTTCCCAATTCATTGGATACTTTTAATGCCCAAAACAAAAAACCCTGATCGATATACCAATCATAGGCTTTCTGCTTATAAAATAAGGCAGAATCAATTTCACCGGCCACATAGTAAAAATCCCCCAACCCGGCTAAAGGGCGGTATTTTAGCGCTTGTATGTGTGGATTAACGTCAGGATAGGCAAGTGCCTGAGCGAAATAAAACTTGGCACTATCCGCATTGCCCATCATAAAATAATCTTCACCCACTTTTAAAGTCATGATCAACAATTCGGTCATGCTAAAATTATTTTCCTGTCCAATTTCAATGGCTTTTTGATAAAGGTTGAGCGATCGATCCAACATACCGAGATTTTCATAAGCAAGTGCGAGGCCTTCAATTATACTGATTGTATCTCTCACATTCCCAACCGTTGAATTTCCTTCAAGGGGTTCATGGAATATATTCAATGCCATGTGACCATATTCAATTGTTTTTTCGAAATTACTGGTACAATAGTGAGTTTTGGCGAGATCATAGCATACCCAGGCAGCAGTATGTTTATTATCTAAATTTTCATAAAGGATGAGGGCTTCATGATAATTGTTCAGCGCCTTTGGGTAATTACCCTGGGAAAAGTAAATGTGTCCGTAATTCCTGAATGCATCAGCCGTCCCTTCTTTGTAATCAAGATCCTTTGAAAGGTTCATTGCTTCATCAGCATATTGCTTGCTTCGTTCATAATCAATAAATGAGAGGGAAACAGCCAGGTTATTTAATGAATTTACTTTTTCCACACCTTGTTGGCCAGGCAGAATTAACAAAAGGCTATCGACATTGTAGGTTTCGAGGTTTATAAATTTTTGGGCAAAACAATTGCTCCCGTTAACTATCACGAGCAACAAAAACAAGAAAATATTGACAAAGGTTCTGGCTACCATATTAATTGTATTTTAAATGAGTACTGGCTCTAAACATATTTAAACGGAATATCAAAAACCACCTTTGTTCCTGAGGGTTCATTGTTTTCGTTTTTCAGATCGATGATAATCAGAGAAATTTTTTGTTTTAGTTTCCTTTTCAAAACCATCAGGCGTTCCCTGGTAATATCGGTGGCCATGGATTTGTGATCTTTTTTTAATTTGATGCCGATTTCCAGAGCTTTAGCCCTTCCAATTCCATCATCTTCAATTTCAAAAACAATCAGTTTGCTCTTTATCGTGAAGCGAATCTTCAAATTTCCAACAGCTTTTTTATGTTTAAATCCATGCTCAATCGAGTTCTCGATAAAAGGCTGGGTAAGCATGGGTGGGATCAGCATATTTTCAGGATCAATTCTTTCATCTATTTCAATTGTATAGTCGAATTTGTCCGGGAAACGTACCTTTTGCAGTTCGAGATAATTTTTAATGGTTTTAACCTCTTTCTCAAATAGGATGTATTCCTCTGTAGAACTATCCAGAATAGACCTGACCAATTCTGAAAATCTTGATAGGTAGATGCTGGCTTTTTTGGAATCCTGTCGGACCACAAAATTTTGGATACTGGCCAAAGAGTTAAAAATAAAATGCGGATTCATCTGGGAACGGAAAAGTTTCTGCTGCAAAAGCAAATTCTTCTGCTGTTCACGAAGTTTATTTTGACGAATTAAAACTATTGCCAAAATCACCACCAATAAAACCACTCCACCCAAACCCAACAAAAAATAACCCGATTGTTTTAATTTAAATTCCTGGAAAGTATTCTCCTGCGAAAGAGATACAATCTGTTCTTCTTTTCTTTCAGTTTCATATTTAGTTTGCAATTCAATTATTTCCCGATTCCGCTGAAGTTTATTAAGGGTATCTACAGCATTAAAATAAGCAATATGATATTTTAATGCTTCATTACATTTCTTTCCTTCACTGATTTGATATAAGTTATAATACATTGATTTACATTGTGTCCACATCATTTCATGCAGTTGCCTGTATGGAAATGGAAAATACAATTCCAGGCCAAAATTGGCTACGTATTTAAGTGAATCATACCTGTAAAATGAGTTATTTGCTATCATCTCATTAAAAATCCTTTCAGATTGTAGGTAATAATTTTCTGCAATATCCATTTCACTATTTTTAGAATAGATTTTACCCAAATCGTTGGACACATACATTGACCAGTATAAATAGCCGTTCTTATCGTACCAATCATATGCTTTACGTAAATAAAATATTGCGGAATCGATTTCTCCAATACTTGAATAAAGATTCCCAAACCATTTGACCGGACGGTATTTTAAAGCTTGTATATTTTGATTTGCATCGGGATATGCTATGATCTCGCCAAAACTCACTATTGTACCAGTAATTTCGAAAAAACAATTGAATATGGTCACATG
>JABMQA010000285.1 GCA_013203545.1 Bacteroidota bacterium | reverse complement strand
CCATGATTCCTATTGCTAAGGAAGATTATGTAGATAAAAATGAAGAAGTGAGTTTTGTTCTCAAAAAATAAATTATTACCCCACCAAAAAACAAAAAGCCCTGAAATATTTAATTTTCAGGGCCTTATAACTTCTTTGCGTTGCCCGACAAGGACTCGAACCTTGGCCGAGTGAACCAAAATCACTTGTGCTGCCATTACACCATCGGGCAATCCTCAATTATTTTGAGGCTGCAAAAATAGTATATTTTTTATTTTTCAAAGGATTATGTACATTTTTTTTCTTTTATCGTGAATATTACTATCTTTGCGCCCAATTTTAAAAGCGGCATTTAATACATCGGTGATAAAAGCTTGCTTTTTTGTAAAGCAAATGAAGATACAGAGGGGACAAATTGTCCCCTTATTTATTGAAAATATTGAATGATAGAAAAAGAGAAAATATGGATTTTGGCTTCAGGATTTCTGAACAATACCGATCGCTTTGTTATCGATGTAAAGATAAAACCCGGTGATAAAATAACTGTGTACATTGATGGTGACACGCCGGTTACAATTGATGATTGCGTTGCCCTTAGCAGGCATATCGAGTCGCAGTTCGACAGGGATGTGGAGGATTTTGAGTTGAGTGTAACCTCGTATGGCGCCGATAAACCACTGGAAAACCACCGGCAGTACAAAAAGCATATTGGCCGCGAACTGGAGGTCCACACAACTGATGATGTGCAAATTATCGGGAAATTAACCGGCGTTGATAAGGATAAAATTATTATCCAACCGGGCAAAGGAAAGAAGAAAAAGGAATTGGTTGTTGAGCCAATGGAAATCAGGTTTGATGAGATAGAAAAAGCAAACGTAGTTTTGGCTTTTAAGTAAGAATTAGTGACTGGAAATAACAGAAAAAAATATAAAAATGGATCACATTAATCTGGTAGAAACATTTTCGGAATTTAAGGATTTTAAGAATATCGACCGGGAAACCATGATGAGGATACTCGAAGATGTATTCCGTCATATGTTAGCAAAAAAATATGGTTCAGCCGATAACTTTGATATTATCGTCAATATCGACAAGGGCGACCTTGAAATATGGCGCCTGCGTGAGATCGTTGAAGATGGGGAAATTGAAGATGACAACCTTCAGATTGCATATTCGGAAGCTATAAAGATTGAGCCGGATTTCGAAGTGGGTGAAGAGGTATCGGAAGAGATCAAGATGAAAGATTTCGGGCGTAGGGAAATACTTACGATACGCCAGAATCTGATTTCAAAAATCCAGGAGTATGAAAAGGACAATGTTTATCACAAATACAAGGATAGGATCGGTGAGATCATAACCGGGGAGGTTTACCAGGTTTGGAAGAAAGAGATCCTTGTGATTGACGATGAATACATCGAGCTAATACTTCCGAAATCGGAACAAATTCCTTCCGATTATTACAGGAAGGGTGATACCATAAGAGCCGTTGTTTCCAAGGTTGATATGCGTAACAATACACCACAGATCATCCTTTCAAGAACATCCCCAAGCTTCCTCGAACGGTTGTTCGAACAGGAGGTTCCTGAAGTTTTCGATGGACTGATCACCATTAAAAAAATAGTCAGGGTGCCGGGAGAAAGGGCGAAAATTGCTGTGGAATCCTATGATGACAGGATCGATCCGGTTGGTGCGTGTGTGGGCATGAAAGGTTCAAGAATACATGGTATAGTACGTGAGCTGAAAAATGAAAACATCGATGTGATTAATTTCACCAATAATTCCTCACTCTACATTCAGCGGGCATTAAGCCCTGCAAAAATTTCGAACATAGTTCTTGACGACGAGAATGGTAAAGCCGAAGTTTACATGAAACCCGATCAGGTTTCGCTGGCAATTGGTAAAGGAGGGTTCAACATAAAACTGGCAGGCAAACTCACCGGATACGAAATAGATGTTTACCGGGATGCCGAAACTGACACGGATGATGATGTAGATATTGCAGAATTTTCAGATGAGTTGGAAGTATGGGTAATTGAACAGTTGAAGGCGATAGGTTGCGACACGGCCAAAAGTGTTTTAAGCCTGGATTTTGAAGACCTGGTAAAACGCACCGATCTCGAAGAAGACACTATCAAGCGTGTTATTAATGTATTAAAGGCTGAATTTGAATAAAAATCGTATTTTTACCGCAATTGTAAATTTCCACAGGAAAAGAATTAATAT
Source organism: Bacteroidota bacterium (assembly GCA_013203545.1). GTDB lineage: Bacteria > Bacteroidota > Bacteroidia > Bacteroidales > 4484-276 > JABMQA01. The sequence continues at coordinate 13,300 of JABMQA010000285.1, read as the reverse complement.
GGCAGGAACCAAAGCAATAAGGCTTAGTAAGGCAGCTCGCGAGTTTAACGTTGGGACAGGTACCATCGTTGAATTCCTCCACAAAAAGGGGCATGACATTGATGGAAATGCCAACACCAAACTTACAGAAGATATGTATGAGCTGCTCACTGATGAATATAAAGCCGAAAAATCTGTTAAGGAAGAGGCAAGAAAAAAGGGTATCAGTGTAGTTAAGCACGAGTCCATATCAATTGAAGACCGTAAACGTGATGAGATTGATATAGAGGATTATGAAGAGGAAGATGACATTATTATCAGAGGGATGCCCGTTAATGTTGATGATAACTTTAAGAAATCTGTTGAACCGTATTCAGAAATGCGCGAGGAAATAGCTGTTGCCGCCCCAGCTGAACCTGTTGTTATAGAAGAAGAAAAACCACAAATTGTTGAATCAGAACCAGATATTCCTAAAGAGGTGATTCAGCAAATAGAAAAAGAAGTTGTAGTTGAAGAAGTTATAGAAGAAAAAACAGCGCCTCATATAGAAGCCAAAGAGATAGCAGAACAAACCGAACCTGCAGAAGAAATTATTTCCGAAAAGGAAACAGTAAAGGAAAGCACCCAAGAAACTGAAAAGGTTGTTGTTGAAAAAGCCGGAAAAGAAATAACGTCCCCTGAACCGGTGACGGTTTCTGAAGAAAAGAAAGTGGAGCCCGTTGAGGAAGAAAAAGAAAAACCGGTGGCCAAAACCGTTGAAGAACCAACTCCCGAAAAGGCAACCCACCTAAAGGTGATAGGAAAAATTGATCTTTCTACAATTAATGAAAGAACAAAACCACCTAAAAAAACTGCAGAGGAAAAACGGAAAGAAAAAGAAAAGCGACGACAGGAAGAGAAAACCCGTACCGACAAAAGAAAGCAGGTTTTGGTTGACGAAAAAAAACCTGTACAAGAGGCTAAAGTCCCGGACCCCACTCCGGAGAAACCTGTAGAAACGCCTCCGGTTGTTGAAGTGCCAAAGGAAGAGGTAGTAGAAAAAAACTTTCTCAAAACAAGGTTTGAAAAACTGCAGGGACCGAATATCGTGGGTAGGATTGAGCTACCCGTTACAAAACGACCTGAAAAGAAAAAACCGGTTGCGTCATCTTCTGATGATAAGGTTAAACCCAAAAAGAAAAAGAGAAAAAGGATCAGGAAACCTGAACCACCAAAGGCTCAGGAAAGGCTCAAAACAGATGAAAAAGCCAAACCCCGCCAATTTAAAGGGAAAAAGCCAAGGTTCGCAACGCCAAAAGTAGAGCCTACTCAGGAAGAAATCCAAAAACAAATAAAGGAAACGCTTGCACGCTTAAGTGGTGCCGGTAAGTCGAAGGCATCAAAACATCGCCGCCAGAAGCGCGATATGGTCCATAAGCAAAAAGAGAAAGATGAGCAGGTAAAGGAACAGGAAAAGAGCATTATAACAGTTACTGAGTTTGTTACAGCCAACGAGCTGGCCTCCATGATGAATATACAGGTTACTGAGGTCATTTCGATGTGTATGCAGTTGGGACTGGTGGTTTCGATCAACCAGCGCCTTGATGCCGAAACAATTTCCCTGCTTTCTGAAGAATTCGGTTACAGTGTTGAATTTGCCAGTGCTGAAAGCACTATCGACGAAGATACTACCGGTGAGGAGGAGGAGAGCAACCTTGTTCCACGCGCACCCATCGTCACAGTTATGGGCCATGTTGACCATGGTAAGACCAAGCTGCTCGACTATATCCGTCATGCCAATGTTGTTGCAGGAGAAGCAGGGGGAATTACCCAGCATATCGGTGCCTATGAAGTAAACCTCGAAAGTGGGAAAAGAATCACCTTTTTAGATACACCTGGACACGAAGCGTTTACCGCTATGCGTGCACGTGGTGCCAAGGTAACGGATGTTGCCATTATTGTAATTGCCGCCGATGATAATGTGATGCCCCAGACCAAAGAAGCTATTAATCATGCCCTTGCAGCAAATGTCCCCATTGTTTTTGCCATTAATAAAATGGATAAGCCCACTGCAAATGCGGAAAAAATCAAAGATCAGCTTTCGCAAATGAATATCCTTGTTGAGGATTGGGGTGGAAAATACCAGAGTCAGGAAATTTCTGCAAAGGGGGGACTTAATATCGACGAACTTCTCGACAAGGTTTTACTTGAAGCCGAACTTCTGGACGTGAAAGGAAATCCGGAACGGAGAGCCATTGGAACCATTATAGAGTCATCGTTGGATAAGGGCCGGGGCTATGTGGCCAAGTTACTGGTGCAAAACGGAACACTGAAAGCCGGCGACATCGTACTTGCCGGATCTCATTACGGAAAAGTAAAGGCCATGTACAACGAACGGAATCAATTGGTTAAAGACGTGGGGCCCTCGGCCCCTGTTTTAATGCTTGGATTAAGCGGCGCACCCCAGGCTGGAGATTTGTTTAAAGTGATGGCCGACGAAAGGGAGGCAAAAAACATTGCAACAAAACGTATGCAACTTCAGCGGGAACAAGGTCTTCGAACACAGAAACATATTACGCTGGATGAAATCGGGCGCCGTATTGCCATCGGTGATTTCAAAGAATTGAATATTATTGTTAAAGGTGATGTGGATGGATCGGTTGAAGCCCTGGCGGATTCATTATTGAAACTTAGCACTCAGGAGGTACAGGTAAATGTGATCCATAAATCAGTGGGTCAGGTTACCGAAACTGATGTTATGCTGGCCTCAGCTTCAAATGCCATTATCGTTGCTTTCCAGGTTCGTCCTTCGGTTGGAGCACGCAAGCTTGCCGAAAAGGAACAGATCGACATTCGTCTCTACTCCATAATTTATGCTGCTATCGAGGAAATAAAATCTGCTATCGAGGGAATGCTTTCTCCTGATATTGAAGAGAAAATCCTTTGTAACATAGAGGTAAGGGATGTGTTTAAAATAACAAAAGTAGGTACCATTGCAGGTTGTATGGTACTGGATGGCATTATTCAAAGAAAAACAAATGTGCGTATTATCCGTGATGGTATTGTAATTTATACAGGAAAACTTGGCTCACTCAAACGCTTTAAGGACGATGTTAAAGAGGTTGGAACAGGATATGAATGCGGCCTTAATATTGAAAACTTTAATGATATCAAAGTTGGCGATATCGTAGAGGGTTTCGAGGAAGTTTCCGTTGCGCGTAAACTTGATTAATATTTTCCGAAAAATTTTTTTATAAAAAAAGGTTAATAAATTTGCAGCTACTTTAAAAACGCGAATTATGAAAATTAAAATCACTCAAATCGTATTACTAATTGCAGTTGGTGTTTTGGCGTATTATGTGTGGGAAACCATTCAAACCCCCGTTCGTTTCAACAAGGAGAAGGACACCAGAGCGGCTGTCGTGATTCAAAATTTAAAAGATATTCGAACAGTACAACAAGTTTACAAAATGTTGAACGACACGTTTTCTCCCAGCTTTGACACACTTATTAAATTTATGAAATATGGGCAAATTCCGGTTGTCAGTATTATTTTCGACCCTTCGGACACTACATTAACCAAAACGATCAACGACACCATTGCATTTGTCAATGTGGCGGACTCGTTATTTGGGAAAAGAGGGGGGTTTATCGTTGACGACTTACAAATTATACCATTTTCAAACGGAGAAAAATTTGAACTCGGCGCCGCCCTGATAAACAAAGGTGGTGTGATGGTACCTGTTTTTATGGCCCTGGCCAAAAAGGAATACTACCTGAATGGACTTGATAGGGCGCTCATCAGAAACCCCAGTGTTAAAGATCTGGTTGTAGGATCGCTCTCGGAACCTACTACCGACGGCAACTGGGAATAATACCTTACTTCAATGTACGAAAAAGCACAACTTATCCTCAGTGCTTTCGACAAGGCTTTAGATAAAGCGAATACTGATAAATACAAACTATCCCTTCAGCTCTCGCTGAATGGGTTTTCATTTTGCCTTTTTGATACTGAAAGGTCCAAATTGTCAGGGTTAGAAGCCTATAAATTTCAGGGCATTGTTTCAACTGCTGAATTTAAAGGTGTTTTTGATAGCCTGATTTCAGGTTCGGCATGGTTAAAATTATCTTATTCAAGTACCCAGGCCATCATCGAATCACCCAAAACAACACTTATTCCCCAACCCTTGTTTGATACCGAACACATCGATGCACACCTGAAATTCAATCACCCGGTTGGAATTGAAGACACCATCAGCTTCGATAGGCTGCCCACATTGGATGCCGTAAACGTGTTTGCATGCCCAACAAGTCTTTATGAACTGATCAATACCTGGTTTCCGGATTCAAAAACACATCACTTTGCAAGCCCATTAATTGAAAGTTTACTGATCAGAAACAAAAACAGGGAAGATGGGTATCATTTATATGTTCATGTTCGTGAAGATTTTTTTGACATTGTTATATTGAACAGGAATCGCCTGATATTTTACAACATGTTCAATTATAGGTCCCATAATGATTTCGCGTATTATATTATTTATGTCATCGAACAAATGAAGCTGAACCCTGAAACCGTTGATGTAATTCTTTTAGGGGAAATTAGTAGAAACACACGCAATTTTGAGATATTATATAAGTATGTCCGCAACATAGGATTTTTGAAACGAAGTGAAGATTTCCAATACAGTTATGTGTTTAACGATATCCGGGAATACCAGTATTACACACTTTTAAACCTGCACATGTGCGAATTATAGGAGGAAAACATAAAGGCCGGCGTTTAAATCCGCCTACAAACCTGCCTGTCAGGCCAACAACCGACATGGCAAAGGAAAGCCTGTTCAACATTCTGAACAATCTGGTTGATTTTGAGGGTTTAAGTGTATTGGATTTGTTTGCAGGAACCGGAAGTATATCCTTCGAATTTGCATCTCGGGGGGCTGCCCGTGTACTTTGTGTTGATACCAATTTCAAGTGTGTCGGGTTTATTCGAAAAACAGCAGGGGAATACAGCCTTGATATGCTCCATCCCATCAAAGCTGACGTACTCAGGTTTTTGAAAAAGGCTGACCTAGCCTATGATCTGATTTTTGCTGATCCACCCTATGACTTTAAGGAATATGATAGACTACCTGAAATGATTTTCGGGGCAGGATGGTTAAATAAAAATGCCTGGCTAATCATCGAACACCCAAAAAGTATCGACTTTACCAGGCATGCATTTTTCTCACAACAAAGAAAATACGGAAAAGTAAACTTCTCCCTTTTCAATAAAAAATCGAATTAATACTCGTCTTCGTGGAAAAAGAAATCATCTTTGGTGGGATAATCCGGCCAAATATCTTCGATGCGTTCATAAACCTCACCTTCATCTTCAATTTCCATCAGGTTTTCGATAACCTCCTGGGGTGCTCCCGACCTGATCCCAAAGTCGATTAACTCGTCTTTTGTTGCGGGCCAGGGTGCGTCCTCCAATTTTGAAGCCAATTCCAACGTCCAATACATACTCGGATAATCTATATTAAAATTTGTGCAAAAGTATATTTTTTACCGCTAATCCGACAAAATATAAAAACTTTTTTAAATCCTTGCTTTCCAAGGCGTTTCATCTATATCCAAATCAACAGCCAATTTTCTTGATAACACAAACAAGTAATCCGACAAACGGTTCAAATATTTTATCACCAATTCAATTATTACCTGATCACTTGCGATTTTAATTGTAATTCGTTCGGCACGCCTGCACACAGTGCGGACAATATGACAGTAAGAAACTGTTGGATGGCCACCTGGTAATATAAAATTGGTTAGTGGTTCCAGGGTTTCGTTCATTTTATCAATTTCTTTTTCCAGTAAAACAATATCCGCTTCATGGATAACAGGCAACTTTCGCAAGGGTTTGTGCGCAGGGTCGAGTGCCAGCACCGATTCGGCAGTAAACAAGCGCTCCTGAATTTCCAGTAGCATATTTTTAGTGTGCGTATCAATATCCTGATCCCTCAAAAAACCAACATGGGAATTCAACTCATCCAGGGTTCCATAAGCCTCAATACGGTCGTGGTATTTCGGTACTCTTGTGCCACCAATAAGCGAAGTTTCACCTTTATCACCTGTTTTTGTATATATTTTAAATTCGCCTGTCATCGTTGCAAACGTTATCCCTCTTTTTCGGCAGGTAATACATGGTCGGCCATGGTTAATATATTGGCGTTCACTTCATCAGAATCAACCTCACCATCAATAAGGCGAATGATCCTGTGTGCATGCCTTGCAATTTCTTCTTCATGGGTTACGACAATTACAGTATTTCCCAGCTTATGAATTTCTTGAAAAAGGCCCATGATTTCGATCGATGTTTTTGAGTCGAGATTTCCGGTGGGCTCATCGGCCAGAATTATCGATGGGTTGTTTACAAGTGCCCTTGCAATGGCCACCCTCTGGCGCTGGCCTCCTGAAAGCTCATTGGGCTTATGGTCAATCCGGTCAGAAAGATGCACATCATCCAGCGTTAGCTTTGCCTTTTCAGTTCTACTAACTTTATTATAGCCTGCATAAACCAGCGGCAACATCACATTTTCGAGTGCAGAAGCCCGTGGCAAAAGGTTGAAAGTTTGAAAAACAAAGCCGATTTCTTTGTTACGTATCTCTGCAAGCCGGTTGTCGTCGAGCTTACTTACGTCCTTGTTATTGAGAAAATATTCTCCGTCCGTCGGTGTGTCGAGGCAACCGAGAATGTTCATCAATGTGGATTTTCCGGAACCGGAAGCCCCCATAAGCGCAACATACTCATTTTGATAAATGTTCAGGGTAATGGTACGGAGGGCTTTCACTACCTGTGTGCCAACTTTGTAAAATTTCTTGATGTCGGTGAGGCGAATGATCTCTTTTTTTTCCATTATTTAAAGATTTTTCAGTGCCAAAGTTAAAAAATGAATTATCAAATCGAAGATAAAAATACTGTATTTTGAATTCCGGTGGTTTTGAAGATTGCTTTTTAATAAGTATTGGTGCCGTTAAATACCGAAAGATAAGGGGTTATTTACAATTAATATCCCGCTTACAGCATCTTCAAAAAGCCCACCTCTTCCTTTGTCAGGTGCCGCCAGCGTCCGCGCGGGAGGTCCTTCTTGGTAAGTCCGGCAAAGGTAACACGGTCAAGCCGTACCACCTTATAATCGAATTTTTCAAAAATCCTTCTTACGACCCTGTTTTTACCGGAGTGCAGCTCCACCCCGACTTCCTTTTTGGATTTACCTTCACCGACATAGGCGATGTTATCAGGCTTGATTTTTCCATCTTCCAGTTCAACCCCGGCGGTGATTTCTTTCAGGTCGTTTTGTGATAATGCTTTATCCAGGTGAACGTGATATAGCTTTTTTACCTTATGGCTGGGATGGGTGAGTTTTTTGGTCAACTCCCCATCGTTAGAAAAAAGGAGCAGCCCTGTGGTGTTCCTGTCAAGCCGGCCAACAGGGTAAATGCGTTCCTTGCAGGCATTTTTCACCAATTCGATCACGGTATTCCTTTCAAACGGGTCGTCCATCGTAGTGATAAACCCTTTGGGCTTATTAAGCAAAACATATTGAAGTTTTTCTGTCCGGAGGGTTTGTTCACCGATCTGGACTTTATCGGTAGCATTTACCTTTGAGCCCAACTCGTTGACGATTATACCGTTTACCTTTACAACGCCGGATTGTATCAGGTTGTCTGCCTCACGGCGTGAGCAAATGCCTGAATTTGCAATATATTTATTAAGACGGATCTGCCCGCCATCCGTAACGTAATCACTTGGTTTGGTGGTGCGCTTTTTCCGTGGCCGTTGCTCGCTTTCTTCAGGTTTTCGTTTGAATTTGGAGGGGGCGTCCTTGCCCGCATCTTCATCACGAAATTTGCTTCTTATTAACTTTCCGGTTTTGTGTGATTTGGAAGGCGCTTTTTTTTTCTTGATGAATGTTGAAAAGTCACCATGTTTTTTCTTGCCGCCACCAGGTATTCGTGGCTTTTCTGAGTCTTTCATAACCATTTTAAAATTGGAGCGCAAAAATAGTAAAAGTATTTGAAAATGAAAGAAATAAACGCACAAACATTTTCTTACGCGATTAAAAGGCTACATCCCCGGATATCTGAATCATCAAACCGGCCAAGTACCTCGAAAGTTCTATCAGCATTTAGCCTGCCAAGATCCTGTGTGGCAATAAAACTGCATGAATGTATATTGGCAAGGTCAACTACATTGATTCCCCCGGTTTTTCCCAAATCCATATACGACAGCGGATCATTAACATCACGTACTAGAATCTTCATCCAGGAAGGCGAATTAAACACACCGCCACCGGTTGAATAGGCTTGCGAAAACAACTCGGTCATACCGTATTCCGAATGGATTTGATTTTGCCCGAAGCCATGGCAAAGCCTTTCATGTAATTCCGCCCTGATCATTTCCCTTCTACGGCCTTTCATGCCTCCGGTCTCCATGATAATCATATTTTTAAGCTTTTGCGGATATTTTTCGATGAAATCAAGCAGGGCAAAACTTACACCTATCAGCAGTGTTTTTTGTGCCGATTGTTCCAGTTGTTTTAATTTAAAATTAAGTTCATCGTGATTGTGCAGAAAAAAGCCGCTGTAAGGATTACCGGTTTTTCTTATTATCTTTTCAACCATATAGATAAGCGACGAGCCCTTTCGTTCAAGATATGATGGTAACAAGGCAAGAACACAAAAATCCTGAAGTCGTCCATACAGGGATTCGAAAGCCGTAAAAAAACTCTTTTCATATATTTTTAAGTCCCCGTAGTAATGCCGGCTGGATGTAGTGCCGGTGGTTCCGCTGCTTGTAAAAAATCCCGCCGGTGGTTTTTGATTCGAATAGATTGTATGAAACTTAAAGAATTCAATGGGTAGAAACGGGATTTGATGCCAATGGTTAATTTTTGATGGTTTGATTTTTAACAAGTCCACAAAATTACGATAGTATTTGTTGTTTTGGTATTGAAAACGAAATATTTCAACTGCTATATCGTTGAATGTATCGTCGGAATCGACTTCGAAAATTCTTTTATGAAGGGTTGAAATATTCATTTTTCAAAATACAAATATCGTTTGAAAACTAAACTGGGAATAAAAGTACACATAAAAAAAGGAATATTTTTTTTACTCCTTTTTTCGGTTTTTCAGTCGTGTATGGAAAAAGAGGAATATCCCCCCATTCCTTCCATTGAATTTTTAAGTTTTACCACCTTACGGACCCAGAACGATGTTGATACGATGGGTATTATACTTTTCTCTTATACTGATGGCGATGGCGATCTCGGGGTATATGATTGCGATTTTTTTCCGGGCAATTTATACACCTCCTATTATAAAATGGAAAATGGCGAACTAAAAATCGGCACCATAATCAACCCCACAACGGGAAAGATCGACACCATTAATTTTAATGCCTGCTTCGAACAACTTGCCCCTGACGGTTACTCCGGTTGGATAAAAGGGGATATTGAAGACACCATCCGGTTTCTGCGCGACATTACATCAACCAAACCATACGATACGGTGATGTATGAGACCTATATTACGGACAGGGCAGGTAACAAAAGCAATGTTGTGCAAACGCCACTGATCAAAGTTAAAAATCAGTGATGACTGCCCCTCTACCCTACTGGTTATCATGGGTTCCCGCTTCCTTTGTCATCGAAAAACAGATTCCTCGGCATTTTAGCTTCCGCTATTTTTGTACAATGATTTTTTGTATAAACCGATTATCCTCAATTTCAATCAATACCACATACATCCCGGGTTTTTCCAGCACAATATTCAAGGGCCCGCCTACAGCCGTAAAACTTTGTTTAAGTACTGTTTCGCCGAACAAGGAATAAATTTTCACATCTACCGGCCCTGATAAAGCATTACAACGAATAGAAAATTTACCCATGCTTGGATTTGGGGAAATCCAAACCGGATTGTTATCGGAAAGATATTCCATTCCCGTGCAATCCTCAACCTGAATGGGTTTGATTGGTGAAAAGGGTCCGTCTCCACATCCGTTTGATCCTTTAACTTTCAGTTCAGCCAAACCCGTCCAGTTTTCCGACCATTGAATGGTTATTGATGTATCGGCACAGGTCATTACTCCGGATTCAGATGGAGTAAGTTCCCAGGTGTACAGGCTTGCGTTGGGTATGTTGTAAATATTATACACAGAAACTGCAACCATACATACCGTAGTGTCACCCACAATTTCGCCAGGTTGCCCGGGAAGCATCATCAGCGAAAGCATCAAACTATCCGATATGGATTGGCCTCCACTATTGCTTACGGTAAGTGTAAGTGTTACATACCCTGCCAGCAAATCTTCCGTACTTGGTACATAGGCCGCGACTAAACAGGTGTCGCAGTTAAAATATCCGGTGCCTGTTGTTTCCCATATCAGCTTTGTGTAATTTAGGGCGAAAGCCCCGGTAATGAAATCATGGCCTTCACACAATTCGCTGTCCTTTCCCGAATATACTGCCAGGGATGGGTCCATTTCATGTGGAAGATCGATGTTATCAACCCAGGCACAATCATCGCCAACGGTTATGGTTCCGTTTTTCTTGAATATCCATTTAAAAAGATAATATCCTTCTGTCAACGGAAAGGAAACGCGTTCCCAATCCAATTCACCTGACCAGCTTTCAATCAGGTTGCTATTGATGAAAAACTCCAGGTAGTCGTGATTTTCCTCTGACGAAACTTTTCTGTAAAAAGAGATGGAATCATTGGTGGCCACTTGCATCACAATGATCAACGCTGAGGTATACCAATCAGCAACCGCACCTGATTTTGCACAGTATTGCCCTTCATAGGCATTGCTGTTCGAAATGGCCCAGTCCACCTGTCCGCCAAACTGCCAGTCGAACTGGCTAAAATCCCCAGTTTCGAAATCTTCAGTCAGAAGGCCAATATTTATTGTAGCCATCTGGTCTGAATGGCATCCTCCGTATTCCACATCATAAATCATGGGGATTGCTGTGCCATTCTGGGCATTTAACCCGGTAGAAATATTGAATCCCGCCAGGTGACACTGCCCGGATGGTAAATCACCAAGATAAACAACAGTGCTGTTTACCGAAATCAGGTCGTTTGTGGGGATCAGATTTGCTTGCACTTCAAAGGCATCGCTGTGTCCGTTGTTTGCCGTTTCAAGGAAAAGATCAACGGTTTCACCAGGGTCGATCCTGCTATTGTTGTTTCCGGACGGGTCAGAAACATCAATATTTACCAATTGGATAAGTGGGGCGAAAACCTGGCAAATAAAATGACTTTCCCAGGAGTCCTCTCCTGAGGATGCCAAAACATTAAAAACAATGATGTGCCCATCTTCAATGTTTTCAGCAATTTTGAATTCAAAGGCATTTTCTATTAGCACGGTTTGTCCGGCATTGATTGTTCCATATTCTTCCCCGGTATCTAACAGGGAAACAAATTCATCCTGTGTAGAAAGTGTGACATAAACATTGGCCGCCGGCGAAATGCCGATGTTTTTTTCGGCAAGCGAGAGCAGTAGGGTCTCGTTATAATCCGGTATGCCGTTGCCATTCCCACCGGACACATCGCAATAAAACAGCGAATCCCTGATGATATATGGCCCGGCTGTCGGTAATATTTCAATTAATCCCTGGTACGGTATATAATTATGCTTTGAGATGGTTAGGCGGGCTTCCCCTGTATTTTGCAATGGTTCATTAAAATCAAATGTTGCCGTTCCTGCCGCATCGGTGTATCTCACTTCATAAACGGAGCCATCAGTAGCTGAAAAGCAAACCATTGCGTCCCGAACAGGTTCCTCAGCGCCCGTTACCTGCACAAAAAACGATTCCGCTCCAGTCACCATTTGCGGGTTGTATGAGGCTTCAGCAAATTGAGGTTGAATTGTCCAGGGTTCCAATGAAGGATCTCCCAGCCAGAGGTAGGTGCGGACGTTTTTACGGCCCATCCACCCGTGGCCGTTGAGAAGACTGGCATTTGCAAAATTTGAGGAATAGCCGATGGGGTATATCCCTTCGTTGTAGAGAGCACTGTACAACTCTTTGTCGTAGTCGTGGTTAGGAATGGTGAACGAAGGCATAATGGCGCCATTAATTGCTACGGCCGCTGCTGTGTGTTTCATAAACGACTCACCCAAACAATTGCCATGGTAGTTTGCAATGTCCATATTATCGCAGGCAACATCAAATACCACAAACAACCGGTTGTTATTGGTAAGTTGGTTCACATGTGATTCCGTAAAGTTGCCCGATGGCCCCCACATCGAAAATGCCGTCTGGCTTCCATGGCCCCGGTAGTTAAAAATCCCACAGGAATAATGGTTGATAAAATCGATGATGTCCTGGTTTACTGCCCCTTCCCCGCCATAAGCTGTTGTGAAAACAGGATTCTGAACATTATAAGGCCATAACCTGATTTCCTCGCAACATTGAGTATATTTTCCGGGGTATTGTTCCTGATGCGCAATAAGGATGGTGTTTTCGCCCCAGTTGCTTGTTTGATCCGGATTCTGGTAATAATTCACTGTTTTCTGGATTTGAAGTTCCAGTTCATCCAGTGCGCCAACATTATAAACTAACCTGCCAATGGCAAGATCGGCAAAATGATCGTCGGGGCCATTCAAACAGGTAAACCAGGAGTCGGAGTAGGAGGCCTCTTCACCAGCCGGCGCCCAGTAATACATAGGGACAAGATTAGGGCCACCTTGTGCGCCGCCATTTGGATAGGCGTCACCAACCATTAATACATATTCAAGACCATCGCTTTCATATAATTCAAAAACGTAGTCCTTTATTTGCTGGGGCGTTTCAAAGCCGGGTTCAATCGCCCGCACCTCAGTTCTATAACCCTGCTCGTTTTTCCAGCTAACCAACGGCTCAATGGCTTGTAATGCTTCAGTATTGGTAACTACCAAATATTTTATCCCCGGAGTTGCACGTAAGGTCTTTGTAAGTGAAAGGCTTTCAAAGTTCAGGATTGTTTTTTCATACAGGTTATAAAACATGGGAGTAACCTCCTTTGGTACGAAAACGGTTGTTTGCTTATTAAATCCGTCAAAAGTAATTTCAATGCGCATGTTTGTGATTACCTCTAGCTGTCTGGTTTTTGGGTGATATTTAAATGGCGTAATGTGCAGTCCGGATATCATGACATCACGCCAAATTTCTGGATTATCAGTACAAATGACCTTTTCAGGATAAACGTTTGTTCGTTGATAAAATCCCCGGTCATAAACAAATTCCTGCATGGTTCCATGGGGGTCATCCGTAGTGGGTGTCTGGAAAGGAAAAATTAAATGTTCACCCAGGTTGAT
>JABMQA010000284.1 GCA_013203545.1 Bacteroidota bacterium | reverse complement strand
TTAAAAATGAAGGATTTTCACCTGGTAATTGTTAAGCCGGAGGTGCATGTAAACACCAGAACTGCCTATCAAAATGCACACATTCAACAATCCAAAATACCAATTAAGGAAATAATTGCAAGGCCAGTAGAAGGTTGGAGAAATTTGCTCCATAACAACTTCGAGGAAACCATATTTCCGGCATATCCTAAAATTGGTGAAATAAAAAAAACGCTTTATCAAAATGATGCCCTTTATGCATCTATGTCTGGAAGTGGGGCAGCAGTTTATGGGATATTCAATAAATTTACTGACCTGAGAATTTTGTTTCCAGGATTTTTTTATTGGTCGGGGTTGCTATAAATGATTGAAAAAATATTTCCCCCCTCCAACTTTTTCATTACAAATCTTGTCTATTAATGCAAACAGAAGAAATTGGGGATAATTGATCTTGACAATCACAATGATTTGATCAGGATGTGCCGGAAAGGAGATTCCAGGTCGCAATACCGGTTGTATAAAATGCACTCAAAAGCTATGGCTGCAGGATTGTTTTTAACCTTTATCTTCTGGAAGGGTACAGGCACCGTGAAATTGCGCAGATGTTAAAAATATCCGAATCAACCTCGAAGTCACAGTATCAGAGAGCGAAATTATTGTTAAGGGAAAAACTGGTAAAGCAATGAAAAGCAAGTTTGAAAAATACCTGGAAAGCAACAGGGATAAACTGGATGTGGAAAATCCCGATGACATTCTAATCTGGGATGGAATAAGCAGCGAGTTCCGGGGCAGGCGTGTTTTTAGGAGGAATCTATTCTGGAAGGCGGCAGCAATCTTTTTATTTCTTATTTCATCTGTTTACATTATTTACTCGGAGTTTGTAAGGCCCAATCAACAGGTTTACCGAATATCGCTTGGTGATGTTGATCCCATGTATTCTGATCATGAAAACCTTTACCTCGATTTAATTAAAACAAAACTTGGTGAGGTAAATAGTTTTGGGATTGTAAACAAAAATCAGTTAAATCCTTATTTTGATGAGTTAAACAGCCTGGACGAAATGTTTGCCGAATACCAGGCGGATTATTTTCAAGTGGGCAAAAACGAAAGGCTTGTCAGGGCTATGCTGGACTATTATGATAAAAAAGTGCGCGTGCTCGACCGTATTTTATTAGAAATTCAAAAACAAAAAGACTATGAAAACAAACAGAATCAAATCGAATTGTAGGATACCTTTATTATTAACTGTGGTATTTATCATGTGTTCGTTTTACCTGAAAGCACAGGTAGAATTTGAAGAGACCATCAGGTTTGAGGCCGATATTGATCCCGATGGAAAGCTTGAATTTAAAAACCGGTCGTTTGATACGCAAATCAGAACCTGGACAAATAATTACGTAGAACTTCAAATGATTGTACAATTGAGAGGGCCAAACCAGAAAGATATTGATCAAACCCTGGATGCCATCCGTCAGTTGGGAATTAAAGGCAATTCTTCATCCCTGACCATAAATACAATTTTCTGGGAAACAATTAATTCAAATATGAACCGCAGTAAAGTGCTTTTGAATACCGGTGAGCGTGTGGTACTTACCAAATTTAAAATTGAAAACGTGCTTTATATTCCAAAAACCATTTCCATTGATATTGATTGTAAGTATGCTGATATTGAAATGGATGATATTGCCGGAGAAGCTGAAATCAAGATATATAGCGGGAAAATCTATGCCGGGTCAATTGGTAGTGATGCGCTTTTTGATTTGCGCTATTCCAAAGCATTTGTAAAACAAATTCCTGAAGCGGATTTTAAACTGTACGATTCGGATATCGAGATTGAGCGTTGTGGGAATTTTACCATCGAGAGCAAATACTCAAAAGTGGATATCACACATGCAGGTGATATGAAATATGGTAAAGTTGATTACAATGAGGAGAAATTTTACCGTAAAGTCTATATCAAGGAAAACAGCAATTTGTTTTTGGAAGCATTCACTAAAGATGCGAAAGAAAATGAACATCGTACGATTGGCCTTAAAGGATATGATAATCGATTAATAATCAGGAATTAAAGATTTTTCTTTGTGGATTTCGGATTAATCCGGAAACGCCCCATTACATTCTATCGCGCCTCAAGATGCCATTATAGCATGTTTATATGATATGGTAGCGACATAATGGCACCGTCTATCTGAAAAATTAATAGGTAAAACTGTTGGTATGGTAGTTGACAAACTCCCGGAAAAATTACAATAACATAAAAGAAAGGAGTAATATTATGACACTTATGAGATGGAATGCCTATTCACCCGTAGCTGATTTATTCGATGATATGTTTGGAGACAAATCCAAGGAGAAAATGGAGCAGAGGAAATATGATTGTTCTCCCGCTACCAACATTCTTGAAAAAAACGATTCGTTTGAAATTCAGGTTGCTTTACCCGGTGTAAAGAAAGAAGATGTTACGATCAATCTTGAGAAGAACGTATTGAACATCACCTCTGACAAAGAGGCTGAACAACAGCAGGAAGGTTCGAAATTTACAAGACGGGAATTCGTTAATGGTACATTTTGCCGCTCGTTTACACTTCCTGATACCATCGATACTGAAAATATCACTGCTGATGTAAGGGAAGGGATTCTAAAAGTCGGGCTGCCAAAAAAAGCAGAAACCAAGGTGAGTAAGGAAATCAAAATTTCCTAAAAACATTGGCATTGCTCAGCAGGCTGGTAATGCTTTAATTTTTGTTGGATTTTTAATAATTATTTGGTGAATAAAAAAAACCGCTCATTTATGAGCGGTTTTTTTTATTATCGAATCGATAGATAAATCAGTAACAATTATGGTTAACCGAATATCTTCTTGATCAGCGATTTTTTATCAGAACCCTCATCATCGGAATAATATCCGTAACCATATCCATATCCATATCCGTACCCGTATCCATATCCATATCCGTACCCATACCCATACCCGTACCCATAGGATCCTTTTCCGAGTCTAACATCGTTAATCAAAATGTAAACATTCGGCATTTCTCTGTTTTCAACATCTTTGATAATCGACTCAAATACCTTTTTATGCGTATAATTTTGCCTCACCAGGAACAGGTTTGCATCGGTGTATTTCATTAGTAGAAAGGCATCGGTAACCAGGCCAACAGGTGGTGTATCCATAATTATATAATCATAAATCCCTTTCAATTTATCCATCAACTCGTCGGTTTTACCCGAAGCAATCAACTCTGCAGGGTTTGGTGGAACAGGGCCGGCCATTATAATGTCGAGGTTTTTAACCGGAGAAATCTGGATAATGTCTTCAAATGTACTTTTGTTGATCAGGTATGAGCTGATACCTTCGGTGTTGGTAAGGCCAAAGTCCTGGTTAATTTTCGGTTTCCGGAGGTCGAATCCCATCAACAGGGTTTTTTTGTCATACATGGCAAATATCGATGCCAGGTTGATGGAGCAAAATGTTTTACCCGCACCCACCATATCGGAAGTAACCAGGATTGTTTGTTGTTCCTTCCCCTTGGTAAGATATTGTAAATTGGTCCTCACCGACCTGAACGATTCCGAAATGGAAGACTTTGGTGATTCGGCAACAACAATTGATTTTTCTTTGTTATTGTGAATGATATGCCCAACAATCGGGACTTTGGTGATTTTTTCAATATCGGACCTTTCGATGATTTTATCGTTCAGATAATCCTTGGCCAGGATGTAAACGATGGGTATCACAAGACCCAGAACCAATGCAATTAAGTAGTTAAGGCTTTTCTTAGGATACACCTGTGAGCCGCTTCTGGCCGGGTCGACGATTTCATTATCCGGAAGGTTGGAAGCTTTGGCAATCTGGGCTTCAGAGCGTTTCTGGAGCAGATAAGTATATAAGGCATCGTTGAGTTTAAATTTTCTTTCGATACCGAATAATTGCCGTTGCGTTTGAGGAAGGCGATTGATCTCTTTTTCAAGATCGGAAATTCGACCGTCAATATCTTTAATTGAAATTTGAGAGGTGTTAACGATATTCTGAATGTTTTCAAGAATTGTATTTTTCGTGGTGCCGATGCGCTGATCGATGGCAGACACCAGCGGGTTTTTCACGGAAGAGTTAAAGAGCAGGTCGGCACGATCGGCATACAGGTCGGCAAGCCCACTAATGAGTTGGCTCAACAAAGGGTCTTCAATTCCCATGGATGATGGAATAACAATATCATCAATGTTCTCCCGATTCTTAACAAGGTAATCCCTTAAATTTTTATAGTATTTTGCCTTAACAACAAATTGTGCCTTCTGGTTCTCCAGCTCGCGCATGATCTCAAATACCTGTTGTGCCTGGAAATCAAAATTCATTACTTCGTTATTTACCCTGAAATCCTGTAGTTTGGTTTCTGCAAAATTCAACGAATCTGTAATATCGATCAACTCAGAATCGATGAACCTGATGGTGTTTTCCGCAATCTGATTCTTCTTTTCAATGCCCCTGTACAGGTATTCCTGTGTAAGTGTATTTAAGTAATCCTTTAATTTATCAGGGTTGCCACCTTTCAAGGAAATTTCAACGATGGATGCTTCACGGTTAATGGGTTCTACGTTGAGGCCCTGGAACTGTGATACAAGGCTCTGGTAATCATTAAAAGTAAAAACAAGGTTTTTGTTTAAGTAATCGGCTGAAAAATCGATGGTGAGCAGTACAGTAAATTTCAGGTTTTCAGTTTCAATTTCATCTCCGAAATGATGGACTTCATTGATAATAAAATTGCTTACATCCCCCACTGTCTCTTTCTTCGAGAAATTATAAAGGTCAACTTTTTCGGCCTGGGATTCAATTCTGTACTCTGTATTGGAGGCCACAAAAATGTTAAACTTCAGGTTTTTTGGCTGTGGGTGCAATGTGTCCATCACCACCTGGATGGGTGAATTATTGTAGAGCTCTGTAGTGATAAAATTCTCCTCCTTATAATAGGAAATTTCAAAATCAAGTTCACTAACCGTCCTTGCTGCAAGTGAATATGATCTGATTATACCAATTTCGTTTTCTAAATTTTGCTGGTTATTGATGATGCCAATACCTATCAGGTTCTGGCCGGCCTTGTTGTCTTTTATCAATACCGTAGTTTTGACTTCATAAACCGGTTTTGTGTATTTATTAAATAAGAAGGCAATTAAAAGTGCAACAAAAACTGCCAGGGCGAAAAAATACCAGTATCTAAAAAACTTAAAAAAAAGAGCCTTAATATCTATCGACTCCTCCTGGTTGATATTTTGAATGTTATAATTATTGTCCACTTTTCTGATTAGTTTGTTTTAATAAAATTAATTAAGAGTAGCGTTGTTGAAATTGCGGAGAGGATCAAAGCATACGGGAAATTATTGAAAGCATAATTCTTACCTTTAACCGGTGGGACATAAATAATGTCGTTGGGCAT
>JABMQA010000283.1 GCA_013203545.1 Bacteroidota bacterium | reverse complement strand
CCCAACCCGGTACTCTCGACTATGGACAACTTCTGGAACGAATACATAGCCCATGTTGAAGACAAAAAATGCCCGGCCGGTGTTTGCAAATCGTTGATGCAGTATGTTATCATACCGGAAAACTGCGTGGGATGCACTGCCTGTGCAAGAAATTGTCCGGTGAATTGTATCAAAGGGGAACGCAAACAAATTCATGAAATCGAACAATCAGCATGTATCAAATGTGGTACCTGTCTCGAAAAATGTAAATTTAACGCCATCGAAATTATATAGCCCAAAAGCCATAGCTATGATTAAATTAACAATAGATAAAAAACCTGTTGAAATCGAAAGCGGAACCACCATCCTCCAGTCTGCGAAAAAAATCGGAATCAACATCCCTACCCTCTGTTACATGAACCTGGGTGGCCTGAATATCGAAAACAAACCGGGAGGATGCCGCGTATGTGTGGTGGAGGTTGAAGGCCGAAGGAACCTTGCCCCCGCTTGTGCCACCGACTGTACCGAAGGCATGGTGGTACATACCCATTCGATAAGGGTGCTGAATGCACGTAAGACCGTAGTACAACTCATCCTTTCCGACCACCCTTTCGATTGTCTGGTCTGTGCAAAATCAGGAAACTGCGAATTGCAGGATCTGGCGCATAAACTCGGCATCAGGGAAATTCCTTACCAGGGTGAGCAAAGCAAATACCGCGAAGATACTTCACCATCGATTATCCGGGATGTTGATAAATGCATCATGTGCCGCCGTTGTGAAGTGATGTGCAATGAGGTACAGACCGTTGGTGTGTTATCTGCCATTAACCGCGGGTTTGAAGCGGTTGTTGCCCCTGCCTTCGAGATGAATCTCGACCACAGTGTATGTACCTATTGTGGGCAATGCGTGAATGTTTGCCCTACCGGTGCGCTCACCGAAGTGGATCACACCAACCAGTTGATTAACGATCTGGCCGATCCCGAAAAAACAGTTATTGTGCAAACTGCCCCTGCGGTTCGAGCAGCACTCGGAGAAGAGTTTGGTATGAAACCGGGAACACTCGTAACGGGAAAAATGGTTTCTGCTTTACGTGAGTTGGGGTTCGATCATGTTTTTGATACGGATTTTGCCGCCGATTTAACGATCATGGAAGAGGGCACTGAATTGCTCGACCGTTTGACAAAACACCTGAATGGTGATGAAACCGCGCAACTTCCAATTCTCACCTCCTGTTGCCCGGCATGGGTAAAGTTTTTTGAACACCAGTTTCCGGAGATGAAGGATATTCCATCCACATCACGGTCACCACAACAAATGTTCGGGGCTGTTACAAAAACATGGTTTGCTGATAAAATCGGTATCGACAGGAAGAAAATGGTGGTTGTTTCCATCATGCCATGTGTAGCAAAAAAATACGAATGCTCACGCGATGAGTTTAAAGTTGATAGCAACCCCGATGTGGATTATTCCGTTTCTACACGTGAGCTGGCAAACTTTATCAAACGAGCCAACATCGACTTCAACTCACTTACCGACGATGATTTCGACCAGCCTATGGGGGAATCCACAGGGGCATCGGTTATTTTCGGGGCCACGGGTGGTGTTATCGAAGCTGCTATACGCACGGCATATGAAGTTTACACAGGAAAAACGCTCGAAAAAGTGGATTTCGAAGAATTGAGAGGGATGGAGGGACTGCGGTCAGCCACCATCGATTTTAACGGGTTGCCTTTAAATATTGGTATCGCACACGGACTTGGCAATGCCCGAAAACTACTCGAAGAGATCAAATCGGGTAAAAGCAAATACCACGCTATCGAGATAATGGCATGCCCGGGAGGATGTATCGGAGGTGGGGGCCAACCTTACATCCACGGAGATACTTCTATCTTAAAAGCACGACAGAAAGCCATTTACGAAGAAGATGCCGGAAAATCCATCAGGAAATCCCATGAAAACCCATTCATCCAAAAATTATATGAGGAATTTCTCGGAAAACCTTTGGGGGAAAAATCACACCATCTTTTGCATACGCACTATTTCGACAGAAAAAAGGAGATTGTGATTGAATAACAGAATCGAAATCAAAATTTGATACCTGAAAATTATGTCATCAATAAAAATAAAACTAAAAGATAAGGATATAATGCAGATTATGGAAATCTGCAAATCCTTCAACAATCAGCCGGGGGATCTCATTAATGTTTTGCATAAAGTCCAGGGTGTTTTTGGATATCTCCCTGCTGAAGTGCAGGAAATAGTGGCAAACGGACTGGGTGTATCTGTGGCAAAGGTTTATGGAGTTGTTACTTTTTATTCATTTTTCACCATGATTCCCAAAGGGATTCATCCAATTTCCATTTGTACCGGTACTGCCTGTTATGTTCGTGGTGCCGAAAAGGTGCTGGAGGAGTTTAAAAAAGAACTCGGGATTGGTGTAGGCGAATCCACACCTGATGGTAAATTTTCGATCACCTGTCTGCGATGTGTAGGTGCCTGTGGCCTGGCCCCTGTGGTAATGGTGGGCGAAAAAACCTATGGTCGCGTTTCACCCGAGGGAGTATTGGATATATTGAAGGAATATGAGGGTTGAAATAGTTGCGGGTGAGAAGCTCTCAGGTTGAATTAGAGTGACTAAAGTGAGCTAAAGTACTATAGAGTGAGCTAAAGTATTTAGAAACTGTCTAAAAATGATATCTAAATTTGATTAGCCCCGTCCTT
>JABMQA010000282.1 GCA_013203545.1 Bacteroidota bacterium | reverse complement strand
CCGGTTCTATTCGTGATCCTTCAGTTTTTCAAGGTTTTCCATACCTTTAATATTCATCGATTTGGATAACCTGGCTATGGATTTCAGGTTAATGTTCCCGGTGATGCTGATAAAACCTGCCTGATCGTCCTGGTTTAGCAACAGCAACAGCTCATTAATGGTTTTGCCATTTTTCCGGATCATAAACTTAACGGTCTCTTTACCTTCTTTCACTGTCATTAATTCAGTGAAGTTCTGAAGTTTTACATCATCAAGCATATCCCTGAACTCATCAAGTGTTTCCTCGCTGGCATATTTGTTGTCGTCGCCAATATCATACAACAGGATCCTGATGTGATCCAGACCTTTTACTACGTCCTCGAATTCCCTTGCTTCATCACCTTCAGCATCCTCTGTTATTTCTGCAAAAAGTGTGAATAATTCTTTTGTTACGTGTATTGTAGTAAATCCATCCTTGGCACCATACACTTCAAACAACTCATCCGTTGGACTACTTTGTGAGAATGTTTTGAACGGCATTGCAATCAGTGCAATTGCTGCGATCATTAAAATTGCTTTTTTCATGTTTAAATAAATTTTATGGTTTAATAAATATTGAAATTTTCGATAATCTGCTTAATTGGTCAACGCCCCCATCCATTTTGGCAACCTGACTGGTGACACTGTTTAATTTTTCATCAAATTTTGACATCTCGCTTACAGTAGCCATACCTGCACCCAGTCTTATAATTTCACCAAGCGGGTTCACACCCTGTGCATATTTACTTGAAACATATCCCAGAGCAACTTTTGTCTGAAGATAGGCCAGTTCAGCATCTTGCCTGGTATATTCACTGCTTTCAAACAAGTTATTGGGTATGATCACAATATTTTGTGTTTCCAGAAGGATGGTTAATACAAACAATATACTGGCAGCTATTCCGGTGAAATAAAACCAGAATCTTTTATTGGTGTAAAATGGCTGATTCCCATCCTTCGAAATGTTTTCTATTATCCTGTCATTTACAGATTTGGATAGGCGTTGCTCTTTTTTATGGTTGAAATAGCCAAATAGGTTCCGGTATTCAATCAGATGGACGGGCACATCATCTCTATTGAAATATGCCCGCAGCATATGCTCCTCATCCAATGATGTTTCGCCATCAAAATATTTCTCAATCAGTATTTCAATTTCCTCTATATTCATATTCGTGTTTTTTTGAAAGTTGGTCCCTGAGCGTTTTTCTGGCTCTTGATAAATTCACCCTGACTGCATTCAGGTTTAAATCCAAAATCTCCGCAATCTCCTCAAATTCCATCCCTTCGATATCCCTCATATGGATAACTATCCTTTGCTGTTCAGGCAGTTTATTTATTATTTCACCAATACTCATCATGTCATCATTTAATTCGAGACGCTTTAGCGGTGTGTCATCCACAGCAGGCTCGTTCCATTCTCCAAGTTCACTTTTCCTGAATCCCTTCGACTTGATCCGATCCAGGCATTGATTTTTTGTGATCACCATTGCAAAAGCTTCGATACTCTTGTACCTCGCCAGATCATCCCGCTTCACCCACAATTTGTAAAAGACCTCCTGAACAACATCCTCAGCATCATCGGTACAATTCAATAACCGATTTGCCAACCGAAAGAGTTTATGCCTGACCGGTAAAACCACGCTTTTAAATTCTTCTGCTGTCATTCCACAAAGAGACGAATAGTGAATTATTTTATTACATGCAATTTAAGAAAATTATTCCAGGTTTACTTTTTGTCATTCAAGGGTCTGTAATATAAAATGTTTCTAAATTATCTTGCATTAATTTTTAATTATTTTTGTGACCTTTCTGGATCAAATTGGTAACTAAATACAAAATTAATATTCACAAAAACTTACAATTATGCTAAAAGGACACCCAAAAGGGCTATTGGTAGCCTTCTTTTCGAATATGGGGGAAAGATTTGGTTTTTACACAATGATGGCAATCCTGGTTCTTTTTCTCCAGGCAAAATTTGGATTATCTGAGGAAGGTGCAGGAGGGATTTATAGCTGGTTTTATTTTGGTATTTATGGGTTAGCGCTGGTTGGCGGCCTTCTTGCAGATGCTACCAACAGATATAAACTCGTAATATTAGCAGGTATCATTATCATGTTTGCCGGCTATGTGGTGGTGGCTATTCCGGGAATGACCCTTACCATTACAATTATCGGGCTGTTTACCATTGCCCTGGGAAATGGACTTTTTAAGGGAAACCTGCAGGCAGTAGTAGGTCAGATGTATGATAACGAAAAGTACAAGAAAGTCCGTGACTCTGCTTTTATGATCTTCTACATGGGGATCAATGTCGGAGCCTTTTTTGCACCATTTGTAGCAACCGGGGTCAGAAACTGGTTCCTGAAAACACAGGGGTTTTTGCATGACGGAAGCCTTCCTGCCATGTGTCATGCATTCAAAAAAGGTGAACTTGCCGACATTCCTATATTTCAGACATTGGCTGATAAAGTAAGTGGCACACACATTACTGACCTTGCCGCGTTTGCGGATGATTATATAAAAGCGTTCGCAATTGGCTACAATTATGCTTTCGGGGTTGCTGCTATCGCAATGGTTGTTTCTCTGCTGGTGTATGTTATTT
>JABMQA010000281.1 GCA_013203545.1 Bacteroidota bacterium | reverse complement strand
TTAACATGTTATCATTAATGACTTTTTAAGAGCCTATCTGAGTACAATCCTGGATGTTTTTTCCATCTTTTCAGTTTTGACATAAAGCAAATATAATCCGGCAACAAAACCTTTAAGATTTAAAGTAAACGGGCCGGTCTCGTGCAGACCTGGTAAATGTCTTATTCTCTGGCCGTGAATATTATAGATCATCACTTCCTTGATGTGGTCTGTTTCGTTATCTATTTCAATAGTGATATTATCGATTGCCGGGTTGGGAGAAATTTGGATTGAGGAATATTTCGTTTTGTGTTCGTCAATAGTGACAATTGGGTTGTAGGTTGCTACCAGTCCGCTCATACCACTTAGCCATGCGTAGTGATCATCAAGAAAAAACACTGATAGCAGATTTTTTTCAAAATACTGCTCATATACCCACGATAAGCCGCCATCCACCGTATGATAAAGACTATGCGAGGCCATAAACCATCCCTCCAACTGATCAATAAAAAAGACCTTTGAAAATACGCCCTGGGGAAAAGAATAAAATTCATCCCAGGTGTCTCCACCATCTACCGTTCTGAAGAGATAACCACCCCAGGTCGACACATATCCAATGTCATCATTCAGGAAAAATATGCTGTTTGGATTTCCACCGGGAGCAATAAATGTCCAGGCATCACCCCCGTTTAAAGTTCTACAAATTCTATTTCCCAGAATATCAATAAGCCACCCGATATTTTCATTTAAAAAGTAGACTGCACAAAAATCAAAACTATCATCCAGGGATTTGTCGGACCAGGTAGCGCCACCATCAATGGTTTTAAAAAATATGCCATCCGGTCCGCAAAGAAACCCAATATTTTCATTCGGAAACTGAAGATCAGAATAATAGGATAGCGTGTCAGGAACATCCAATAATTCCCAACTTGCACCACAATTATTCGTCTTCATCATTTGGGAGGAGATATTTAACAAATAGCAGTTCTGATCCAAGATTCGCAAAAGATAAAACGGGCCGTTTTCAACCAGGGTATCCTCATACCAGTTGTATCCACCATCATCTGTTCGGATCAACTCCGAATTGTAATAGTCACCACCAATGGCCAAACCATCGAGCGCAGTGAAAAAGCCTAACTGGTTGATTGTGTTGAAATACCCGCTGTTCAGGTTTTCCCATGTATGCCCACGATCCCGGGTCTTGCAAATACTGCCGTAGAAACCAACTGACACACCACTGCTATCACCGATCGGGCAAAAGGCTCTCTGACTGGAGGTAGCGCCTATCAAACCGTCTGCTTTCCAGGTCTCCCCTCCGTTTTGTGTAAGAAAGGCTTCATTATTATCCAATGCTATTCCAAACATTTCGTCGTAGAAATAAATATCAACCAGTTTGTTTACCGAAATGCCATAATCATCCCAGGTGGCCCCTCCATCGGAAGTTTTCATGATGCCTCCCTCATAACCGCATATCCAGCCAATATCCTGAGATATGAAATAAACTCCATTAAAACACTTTTGGCCAGGAGTGGGGATTTCAATCCATGATTCACCTCCATCCTCAGATATCATTACCAGCCCGTCATTGGGATACATCAGGTCGCCTCCGACAACACATCCATGTAGTTCATCCGTAAAAAATATCTTATTAAAACTAATCCAGTCATCACTCTGGATCGTAATTCTTGTCCAACTTTCGCCGCCATCGGTGGTTTTTAGCATATTCTTGTATGTTCCGACCACCCAACCTGTATCCTGGTTCAGAAAAAAAACATCCATAAGGTCTCCCATCAGGGCAGGATGAGACTGGTATTCCCATGTATTTCCGGCATCGCTTGTATGGTATATTTTGCTCCAGCCGACTGTCCATCCTTCCATGTCATCGGCGAAAAACACGCCCCACATGGCTTCATTTGCATTACTGTGCTGGATTTCCCAGGATTCACCACTATCGCCTGTAAACATGATCAATCCGTCGGTTCCCACTACCCAGCCTTTTTTATCTGAAACAAAAAAGGCATCTATCAAATCTTTGGGAGTTGGATTGGGATGGATAACTGTCCATTCGTATTGTGAATAGGAGCTGAAATGAAATGAAAAAACGAATAGAATTAAGATTGTAATGTTTTTCATCGTATTTTTTTTGGGGGTTAATAATGGTTCCAAATTTACAAAAAAAATTGAAACTTGATAAAACACAGCTAATTGAACAAATAATTAATTTAAGTTACCTGCAAATTATCGCTTTAGCTTTGTTAAAATCTGATATACAATCCTTTCTAGTAAGGGCTTACAAGATTATTTCAATATCACTTTGTGGGTTATAAGCAATCCTTCGTTTTGCAGAACAACAAAATAGATGCCCTTCGGGTAACCCGAAACATCAATGGAATTTGTGCGATATCCGGATGCCGATTCAAAATATAATTTGCCCCTAATATCCATAATCTCAATACCGGTATCGTTATCAAAATTCGCCAATTCAATAATAAGAATTTCATTAGCGGGATTGGGATAGATATTCAAATTCATAAAGGTAGAATCATCAGCCGGCACGAAAGAAATCAGATCAAGGAAGATATCTTTTGCGTTTAAAATTTCACATTTGCTCGAATCGGTGTCATATTTCTGAATCAAACCAATCAGACGTAAGTTCTTTTCATCAAGTTCTTCAGGTATAATATAATTGTACTGATAATCGTAAGTAGTACCTCCACTAACCAATTCAGGAAGACTGGCCTCTGAACCCCATGGCCC
>JABMQA010000280.1 GCA_013203545.1 Bacteroidota bacterium | reverse complement strand
CATTGGCACAACAAGCCCTTCAGAATTACTGGAAATAAACGGAAATCTTAAGGTGAACAACAATGCAATAATTGCACATGCTGACATTGACCAACTTTCTGTTTCCGACGAATTGTTCATGACCAACTCAGATATTTCAGGAATAAATAAATTGATAGGATATAATAATTCATTAACAATTCAGAACAACTACTATGGGAATGCAAAAATGACATTTTCTTCCAATGGAAATATTGGTATTGGTATGAACGATCCCGCTCACAAACTTGATATTAATGGAAATATCCATATTAACGGTTCCTTTTACTCAGGTTCAGACATCCAAAATCTTAATATTGGTAAAGCCATTTACGGCCCTGGTCTTTTATACGGTACAGGTTACATAGGATTTAATGCAGCCAGAATTTTGGAAAACGAATGGCAAACCCAAAGCGACGGCGCCAATAATGGTGCTGCGCTTATTTTCGGGACTGTAGCAGGTGATATCGTCTTCACCTGTCTTCCATCAACCTTTACGGGTACCGGTCAGTCATTTACCAGTGCACAGATCAAAGACAGCACTAAAATGAGGCTTACGCACGATGGTAAGCTTTTGGTAAGGGAAGTGGGTGTAAGGACCAATATCTGGTACGATCATGTATTTTATGAAGACTTCAAGCTGCCTTCCCTTTCAGATGTCGAAGATTTCATCCGCAAAAATAACCACCTCCCAGATGTTCCCTCAGAAAAAGAAGTGATGGAAAATGGCTTCAATTTGGGTGAAATGGAGGGTATCTTACTTCAAAAAATTGAAGAATTGACTTTGTATGTAATCGAGCAACAAAAACTCCTTAATTCCCAACAAACCAAAATCGACCAATTACAATCAATTATTGAAAATCAGGACAATATAAACACCTATAATGAATAAATTATGTTAAAATCTATCTACACATTTTTTACAATATTAATGATAATTTGGGCATTGGCACAAACTACATTAGCACAAAATTGCATCCAATGCGATGAAAACTCAAATCCATCTGGTAATTATGCCAGCGTAATGGGTGTGTCTACAACCGCATCAGGTGAGATGTCTTTTGCCGGAGGGCTAAATTCACAAGCTACAGGTAAACAATCCTTTGCATTTGGTACAAATGCGATAGCAATGAGCCCATTTGGAACGGCAATCGGCCTAAATGTTACGGCATTTGGAGGATCCTCTGTTGCAATAGGAACTCACCTGTTTACAACTACAACGTCTGCTTTCCTTATCGGATCAGGATATGGAGATAATGAAAATCGTCTGGTAAATGAAACTTCCAGCTCTTTAATGATAGGCTTTAACTCTACAAAACCCACCTTGTTTGTAAAAGGGAAATCAGGCATTTACAGTACAGGTTTTGTTGGCATTGGAAATGTAATAGAACCGGATGCGAAATTACATATTCGTGGAGATAATTACTCAGGAAATTCAGACGATGCATCCCTATTTATCGAATCTTCCGGCCCTTTCTATTCTACGCTCTATGTAGGAGATAAAAACCACTTTATCAGAACTATGCCTGAATCAAACTTCCTGTTTAACGGTGGCGGAAATAATTTTGTGTTTGAAAGCGGAAATGTCGGTATTGGCATCAACGAACCGGGTGAAGCACTTGAGGTGAATGGCAATATCAGGCAATCTTCAGGACATCAAATCGAATCTGAAAAAATATGCTCCCGGAGTGAAAATGGTCTGAAACTTTTTAATTCCCGTCAACAGGGAATTTGTATTTCCAACAAGGGCACTGTTGGTATTAATACGGCAAACCCCGCCACAACACTGGACGTAAACGGAAAGACAAAAACAAGGTCCTTTCAGATGCCTGACCCGGCACCCGACGGATCGGAAAGCATTGAAGGATGTGTCCTGCAATCCTGCGATGCATATGGAAATGCAAGATGGGTACCCCAATCTGCTATTGATGACGGTGACTGGACGAAAAATGGAACCGAAATCCTTTATACCGACAGGAGGGTAAGTATTGGAACCTCCGGCTACAAGGATTATCAATTAGCCGTTGCCGGCCAAATCGCAGCCCATGGTGTAAAAATCACCCTGCATGTACCTGCTTCCGATTATGTGTTCGAAAAAGATTACAAACTCAAACCCCTCACAGAACTTGAAGATTACATCCATCAAAACAAACACCTCCCCGATATCCCTTCAGCAGATGAATTTGAAGAAAATGGCTACAACATTGGAGAAATGGATGACCTCTTACTGAAAAAAATTGAGGAGCTGACACTTTACACCATTGAGCAGGATAAATTACTTATGGAGCTTAAAACACAGATTGAAGTCTTAAAATCAAAAATAGAACAATAATTATTCATATTACCAATATCATTTTAAACCCTAAAATTTAAATCATTATGAAAAAAATTACAATTGTTTTCACAGCGCTCATTCTTACTGCCACAGTTGCAGTTATCAGTTTGCATTCCTGCAAAAAGGAACAGCTTGAAAAAACAAGCTATCCTGTAAACTCCATTTCACATGAGGATCTCCAGATCAACAACCTGATATTGAATTTCAGGGAAAAAGTGGACTATATCCGGGATCATCCGGACTATAAATCCGGTGAATGGGTTGACGCTGACTCGGCCCTCTGGTATCTTGAAGCCACAATAAACTATTCACATGCTTTCCCAAACGAATACTACAAACAAATGAAAGTTGATACAGCATACCTGTCAATACCAACAACCGATGGTGGAATGGTCGACCTGGATGAACTGGCTCAAAAGTATGATGAAATGAAAAGCATGGTGAGCAATTCATACCACGGATCCGGCTTTGAAGAAAAAGGACTGGTACTGGTTGATTTATCAGAGGTATCTTTTAAAAGTGATGAGCTGACTTTAAAAGTAGAAACCGTTACCGGTGAATCTAATAACGACCCTCCCCTGCCTGGATCAATAACTGATGGGCCGTTTGAAGAAGGTGATAACTGGTGGTATGGGGAAGAAGCCGGGAAATGCGACCCACATACATGGGTTTCCGATGCAGCAGAACAACTATATGAGGCAATAAACAATATTATCCCTGAACCAACAGGAGGGTATTTCTTCACCAATCAGATACCCGTTACCATTAAAGGTGGAAATGAAGAGATAAGGCGTCAAAATGATCCAAATCCACAGGATAACTACCTCGACTATTATCTTTATAGTGCATCAGAGGAGTATGGAACAATTAATAACAATACATTGTGCTTAGAGTATGATGAGATGAATTTGTACTATAATTATCTGAAATATTTGATGTTTGAAAAAATCCCGGGCATGTATGTTCCATCCGCATATCAAATTGAGAAAATAGTAATATATACAGATGACTGGGAAATGGAGAACACATCGAGTAACCATTTCTTCCATACAGGGACATTTCAGTATGGGTTAAAAGCATACTATATTGAAGGGGAAGGCCCAATTGAAATTGAATAATTCCAGTGTGACATTTCTCAATAAATCATTGTGTACATTCTATCAAGAAGTAGGAAAAATGAAATCCAATTGAAAACAACAAACTGTTTAAACACACTAATTCAAAAAAAAACATGAAAACAAAATGGCTCCTATTAGTCGTACCATTGTTCCTTTTGAATAAACCTAGCACAGCTCAACAATCTTTTGAAATCATTTATGGTACAGCTGCGGCTGAAAGTTTTTGCAAAACTTTTGAAGATCAAAATTCTGATTTGGTTGCTATTGGATCGAGGAATACAGAATTTGGTGCGGATAGTGTTTTGCCTTTAATGGTTAAATATGACAAATTTGGCAACCTTCTTCTCGAGAAAATTATCACAAAAAAAGATACCACTGGTGCTTTTAGCTATGGATTTCAAAAGTCAAATGGAAATTATTTAATCATTGGTTCTTTAAGTGATTCTATATCACCAAAAGACTTTAATATCCTCTATTTATGTGAATTCGAGCAAAATTTCAAACTGGTTTGGGAGAAAACACATACTTTACCAGTACAATATCGAAGTCATTCCATCGAGAACATTCTATTAACAAGCAACAATTTTCTCATTATCCAGGGCAGAGTGGATTCATCATTGAATGGTACAAATGATTTTCTATTTCAATCTCTTCTTGATTTAAATGGTAACATGCCAAAATTCATGCAATATGAAAATTGGAAAGACTTTGATGGATATGGAGAATTAGTTTTAAAACAAGATACAAGTGGTTTTTTTCTCTTTGGTGATATTTCCGAAAATAGTATTCCAAGGGATTGGATTGAGTTTGATAATAGTTTGAATATAATAGATTTTGGCTGGATGGAAGATTCGCTAAGTTATTCACTTACTCCACAGTCAATTAAAAGATTGTCAAATGGCAACCTATTTATGGCGAATAAAAGTTACGGTATTCAGATACCTTCATATCAAGATCTTGAAATTCGTATATTAAATCCAGACTTTAACATAGTCAAAGACACAATAATCTATTTTGAAAATAATGTGTATCTCCCCGTCAATAATGGTGTTGATTTTGTTGATGAAAACAGAATATGGGTGGGGAGTTTCACAAAAACCCCACCTTTTTTTTCCGGTATTGAAGTATTCCATTTACATATTTTCGATGCAGAGATGAACCTGAAAGGTGTTAAAGAATTTGGTGGGGAAAACCGATTCTGGCTTTATGACCTTACCGTCCTATCAGATGGTGGTTGCCTCGTAACAGGTATTGTTCCGGATTACAATGGCTCAAATAATTGTGATGGCTACATATTGAAAGTCATGCCAGAAGATATTATAACCCTTACTGAGGAAATAACCCATGTAAATGATGATGATATTCAAATTTATCCAAACCCGTTTTGTAGTGAAATAATAGTTAAAACTACTCGAAGGTGTCTTCAATTTTCACTTTTTGATGAAAAGGGAATACTTGTACTGTCTGAAAGAATCACCAAGTCCACATATAATAAAATTTCTGTCAGTCATTTACTTCCCGGGTTCTTTTTCTATGTAATTAGCATTGATAATCAAATAATTGAAAATGGCAAACTCATTAAGAACAAATATAAATATTAAAAAATAATTCAAATGAAAAAATACATTTTTAAAATTTCAATTACTGTTTTTCTTGTCCTGACTATGCATTCTAATTTAACAGGACAAACTTGCATCCAGTGTGATGAAAACTCAAACGCTTCGGGTAATTATGCCAGTGTGATGGGAATGTCAACAACTGCCACATATGATATGGCATTCGCAGGTGGTTTTAATTCACATGCAAACGGGTTCTTTGCTTTTGCGTTTGGAAATCAGGTAACAGCCTTAGGGGCCAACACTTTAGCAATAGGCAATTACATTCAAACCGCTGCCACTGGCGCCATGGTACTAGGTTGCGGACCAAATGTTACAAGCCCGTTAATAAATAATAAATCCAATTCATTCATGATTGGGTTCAATTCGACAAAACCTACTTTTCTGGTTACAAAAGCAATTGGCAATGACAGAACCGGTAAAATTGGAATTGGAGATATTCCGGAACCTCAGGCAAAGTTGCACATAATCGGTGACAATGACCCGGTTCATATGGACGAGAATGCTTCCTTGTTCATTGAATCAAAAGGCAGCTATTTTTCCACCATCTGGCTAGGTGATAAAAACCACAGCATTAAAACAATGCCCGGTTCAAACTTTTTCTTTAATGGGGGTAACAATGACTTCGTATTTGAAAACGGCAATATTGGGGTTGGGATAAGCAATCCTGTAGAAGCACTCGAAGTTAATGGAAACATTAAGCAGTCTTCAGGATACAAGATTGAAACCGAACAAATCATTTCCCAGAGTGAAAAAGGGCTGCAACTATACAACTTTGCACACCAGGGAATCTTTATTTCTGAAAGAGGAACAATTGGCATTAACAACCCAAAACCTGCTACTACTTTGGATGTCAATGGAAAAATTAAAACCACATCGCTTCAGATCCCTGATCCTGCACCGGATGTGTCCGGAGAAGGTATTGAAGGGAATCTTCTTCAATCATACGACTCCTATGGAAATACAAGATGGGTACCCCAGTCATCCATAGATGATGGCGACTGGGTAAAAACGAATGATAATATTTACCATATGGATGGTAAAGTCGGGATTGGAACAAGCCAGCCAGGATATAAATTAGAAGTAGCCGGTGATTTGAAATTCACTGGAAACCTGTTTGATGCCGATGGTTTGTTTAAAACCGGAAAATGGGATAAAAACGGAAATGACCAGATTTATTATAATGATGGAAATGTGGGGATTGGGACAGACACTCCAGATAATACCCTCGAAGTAAAAGGCACTACGGTTTTAGATTTTAATCAGGGAAATACCGCAGGAAATGCACTGATCCTGAAATCCGGTGATGAACAATTGAAAATCATGGATATTGGTGATGGTGATTATGGAATAATTGGAAATCAGGCGAACAATACCTATATAAAAGCCTTTTCAAATGATAGTACGAATGGTGCTTCAATTTTCCTGAATAAAAATGGCAATGTGGGCATAAACAATGAGAATCCTGCCTTTGCGGTCGATGTTAATGGGGACATAAGCCTGTCAGGCCAGATCCTTCAAAATGGCATACCCTTTAAAAAAGGTGTCTGGGAGGTTAACGACAATGATATTTACTATAATCAGGGTCGTGTTGGTATAGGCACTACCGGATATGACGACTTTAAATTAGCTGTCAACGGAAAGATCATTGCCGAAGAGTTGAAAATTATCGAAAGCGTGCCTGAGTCAGATTTTGTTTTCTATGATGATTATAGCCTGAAATCATTATCCGAAGTTGAAAGCTACATTAAACAACACAAACACCTTCCCGAAGTTCCCTCTGCAGCGGAATTCAAAGAAAACGGTTATGGCGTTGGCGAAATGGATGACCTGCTGTTAAGGAAGGTCGAAGAACTCACACTTTATCTGATTGAACAACAAAAAACTGTTGAAAATCAGCAGCGGATCATCGAAAAGCAACAGGAAGACATTGGCATATTAAAAAAATTAATCGAAAAGAAATGAAAAAGCTCATACCTCTTATTCTAATAATTGCTGGAATCCTTCAATTTCAAACCTCCATCGCTCAAAACTGTATAAGTCCTGAATGGATTGTAAATTCCTCGGGTGATGGATGGGATGTTGTTTGTGATATGGCTATGGACAATGATGGCGCGATTTATTTGGCAGGAAATTTTACGGCATCCACTGCAATCAACGGAAATGCCACCAAATTAACAGGTGGCAACAATTCCTTTATTACCAAAATCAATGCTGAGGGATCAACGGAATGGTTGCATCAAATATCAAGCGATGTATATTGCTACATCGCTTCAATTTGCGCTGACCGGTCAGGGTCGATTTTTATCTGCGGGAATTTTAAAGGAAAACTAAATACCGGTGGGCAAACTCTAAACTCACCCGACAGGAAGAATGCCTTCATACTAAAAACCGACAGCGAAGGGAATGTAGATTGGGCGAGGCAAATTGAAGGAAAATTTTCAAATCAAAACCTGTTGCTGGAAAGCGACAATGCACATCATTTGATCCTGGCAGGCGCATTTTCCGGGAAACTTGAAGTTGATGGAATCAAATACCATAGTCAACATTTCACCGACATACTGATAGCAAAATTCGATGAAAAGGGTGGTTTAATGACTTCAAATAAAATTGGAGGGAAAGGAAATGACCTGGTTAATGACCTTTTTGTGAACGGCAAAAATGAAATCTTTCTTGCCGGTTCATTTGAAAAGGATTTGAAATTTGAAGATTGTGTTTTTACTTCAATGGGCGGTGAGGATGCATTTCTCCTGCAATTGGATACAAACCTTGATCTGCTTAACAGCAAACAAATCGGAGGCATTTATGATGATTACGCCCAAAGTGTAACCATGGATGCAAATGGAAACATCCTCCTGGCAGGATCATTCTCCGGAAAACTCCGGGTAAGCGAAAGGGAGTTCCTGGAGTCAAACGGGAAACTGGATGTTTTCCTGCTCAAGTTTGACAGGAATTCCCACCTTGTATGGGCCGAAAGCTTTGGAGGGCCTGCCAACGATTATCTGAGCTCAATAGCGGTTAATAACCTGAACAATATTTTCATTACCGGAAGCTTCAGGGGTGAAATCCGGAATGAGGAACAATCATTACATTCCGTTGATTTTACAAACGACATTTTCCTGGCTAAATATGATGCAAATGGCAATTTCCGGATGTTCGAATCCATAGGTGATATAAATACCGATATCGGGAAAAAACTGATCGTTGACAATGCAAATTATGTTTACCTCTCCGGTAATTTTAACCAGTCATTGAAAATCATTGAAAAAAGGGCCAAAAATGCGAGGGAGGAAGATTTCTTCCTGTCAAAAATTTTTGATTGCGATGCAACCAAAAAAATACAACTGCCTGCCGATACTGCCCTATGTGGTGAAAAATTCACCCTTGTTGCAGATACCGATTTTGAGGAATACATTTGGAATGGTGAGCCGGGCAGCAGCCAATTTTACATCAACTCCACCGGAATTTATACTGTTGAAGCCATCGACAGCCATGGATGTGTTTCGCGGGATACAATATATGTCAGGTTAAATGATCCACCAGATGTTGACCTGGGAGATACCATCCGGGTGCAACAGGGTGAAATCGTAACCTTGGTTGCCCCTGCCGGGATGAAGGAATATTTGTGGAGTGATGGATCAACATTACCTTTTCTCGATGTTAATACCGCAACAAAAGAACCTGGAAACTACCACTACCGGGTTGAGGTTGTTGATGAGAATGGTTGTGTTGTGGAGGATAAGGTGGTGATTGAGGTCGTTGGAACAAAGATGGCCTTATCTACCAACATAATGAACATAACTCAACAGGATTTTTCAGTAAGTATTTTCCCGAACCCGGTCAAAGAAAATCTGGAAATATACCTGAAAAACATCAATATTGAATCAGAAATAATAATCCAGATGTACACCATCGACGGAGTTCAGGTGCTGGATCATAAAACCCAAAGTTCGACCAGGAGCAACAGTCTTAAATTCAATATGAATTTGTTTGATGCGGGTTCCTATGAACTCAGGATTTTAAATGGTGAGAAAGTCGTCAATAAGAAATTGGTAATCATTAATTAAAAAACAAACCCCATGAAGAAAATTTACATATCAAAACAAGTGCTTATATTGCTTCTGTTTGGCAGCCTGTTCAATTATAATGCCCATGCAGATGTTAGTCCGGATGATCCCTTTTTTACACCTTCAATACTCCCACCATCACCAACGGCAAGTGAATTGGGAAAATACGGTCAGATACCGGTTGGTATGTTCACCGGAACTCCCAATATAGATATTCCATTGTACAGTTTCAAGACTAAAAATTTATCAGTCCCGATATCGCTGAGCTACAGCAGCAACGGTATCAAAGTTGACCAGGTAGCTTCGTGGGTAGGATTGGGTTGGTCCCTGAATGCAGGAGGTGTAATAACCCGTACAGTTCGTGGCCAGCCCGATGATAAGTTTGACAGGTGGATAATGGATAATGTAAAAGAATTTACGCCGCAGCTGGTGCAGTTTTTGGATAATGCTGCAGCAGAAATGATCGATACGGAACCTGATTTGTTTGCATTCAATTTTTGTGGCTTTTCAGGAAAATTCATTTTAAACAACGATTTGAAACCGGTAATAATTCCCTATCAGGATATAAACATCGACTTTAGCTTTGCTGCTTATG
This sequence comes from Bacteroidota bacterium, assembly GCA_013203545.1. Classification (GTDB taxonomy): domain Bacteria; phylum Bacteroidota; class Bacteroidia; order Bacteroidales; family 4484-276; genus JABMQA01. Next base: position 4,364 of record JABMQA010000280.1, on the reverse strand, counting down.
GCGAGTATACTACCTTCACCATTACAACCCAGGATGGTGTTCAATACATTTTTGGTGGAGATGCAAACCACATTGAAACTTCAAAAACCAACCAATCGGGAATAGGATGTACAAAAAATTTTGAGGCTAATGTGGAAACCGCCTGGTATCTGAAAAGTATCGTTCATCCGCTTGGTGATGTAATAAACTTTAATTACGCGAGCAAGACTGGTAGTTACCTGTCGGGCCTAAACCAAACGATTAGCAAGAATATCAACTATTACGGGGTCTGGGGATGTCCCGGAGCAACATGTGGTGCAGGAGAAACCAGAACCTGTGCCATTGATCTCGATGTGAAAACAGTTCACCTCACCAAAATATCATCGCCAAATACCACCTTTGGTAGCATTGTCTTCTCATCCTCAACCGGTAGAAATGACCATTTTGACGTAAAACTTGATCATATTTCAATCCGTAATCAGCAGAATGAGGAAATCAGACAATTTGATTTCAATTACATTTTCTCCGACAATATAGAAGCCATTTACTTCAACGATATCCATACCTTCAACGATGAACTGAAACACAGGATGTTCCTTGATTTTATAAACATTAAAGATAAACTGGGCACTGATGTTCAGAAATATTCATTTGATTATGATGATATGGACGGATTACCGGCAAGGCTTTCGTATGCCCAGGATCATTGGGGTTATTTTAACGGCCAGCCAAATGAGTATTTCGTTCCGGCACCCGAAGAGGATGTTTACAATGTTTTTAACGACATTGGTGGTGACAGAGACCCCCGTGGAGCGGTCTCCGGCAAAGGTCTTTTAACCAAAATTGCTTATCCGACCGGCGGGTATAACGTCCTGAAATACGAACCCAATATGCTTTGGGGAAGTGAAACCATATACCCTAACAGAATAGTTGAAACGGTGGAGGTTACAGGAACAGGCTTAACCTGGATTAACGCATCAACCTCATATGTTACGCTTCCTTACACACAGTATGTTGAAATAAATGCGTATATCCAGATCGACACCACAAACTTTCAGTACATGTCACAACACCATTACGGTGCACTTACTATTTATGACATAGATGAATCCGAATACATCTACCAAAATCTCCCAATCAGATTGAATGAACCCATTGATGCAGTTATTCAGCTAACCGGGGAACATCAATATGAATTGACGGTTGAGGCAACCGGTGAAGTAGTTACCACAACATTGCATTTCAGATATTATTATGAAGATCCCCAAATAAATTATCTGGATGTGGAGACGGGCGGCCAGCGGATAAAAAGGGTCGAATCGTATGATCTGGTAAAGGAAACCAGTGAAATCATGCAATACCATTATTACAATACCGGAAACCCTGTTCAATCATCAGGGAGATCCTACGGTATACCGGATTATTATTCTGTCCAGGCAAATTTACTGTCTTGTTTTGCTGCCGGAGGTGGAGATTGTGATGGTTACGGGTGCAGCTACGCAATGTTACACTCCAATAGCCAGGAACAACTGTACAATGCAGGTTCAAACCATGTAGTTTACAGGTGGGTTACAATTTCGTACGGCGACGATTTTGAAAACGGCGGCGAGGAATATAAATATGAAATTTCATATGATCAGTATGGCGAAATTATTTGGGGATTTCACAATATTATGGGATCAACAAAATCCAACCAGAGTTGGAACAGCGGGCTTGAATTGTATAACAGAAAGTTTAAAATGTCAGCATCAGGTGACACCATAACTGTTGAAGAAACCACTACCGAATATTCATATGATACGGAAGAAAGAAATAAAGAAATTACAAATGGCATTGTTGTAAGAAAAAAATACGACCCCATTTGTGAACTTGATGGGTTCATTCCATGCGACGAAGGAAATATCAACTATTACTACAATGTTTCCTGCAGTGCGAATCATACACATCAGTGGGCGTTTTTCCCATATGCCGGTTGCGGAGGAACGGTATGCATTGCTCAGGGCGCCAACTGTAACGATACCACCTGGCATGTTTGTCATGGTCACCCAATAGGCGATACCATTGAAATAAAGCGCGCCATCGATCACTTCGATGTGATGGAGTACCAGATATATTCATACTGGAATTATGTTGACAATAAAACAGTAATTACCTATGATGAAAATGGAGAAAATCCGATAACAAACACAACCCATTATTTCTATGACAATGAAAAGCATGCACTTTTATCAAGAACCATTTTAAGCGATAGTAACGGTGATGAAATCAGAACAGAAACCTATTACCCTGAAGATTATAATGAGGGTGTTGCCAATTTTGATGAACTCATCAACAATAAATTAATGACCGCATTACCCATCGACCAGCGGACTTACAGAGGCGGGATTTTGGTTGATGATAAAATCACCAAATACAATGATTATGGTCAGCCGGTTGAAATTTATGTAGCTGAAACGGAACTGGGCACTGCACATCCTTTCAATCCAACTGCGCCATACTCGTTCGGTGTAAGAAGAATGAACATTGATTACGACAATGATTTAAACCTGATATCTTATCACGCTGAACATAACAAACCTACTTCCTTTGTCTGGGGATATGATTTCACACAGGTAGTTGCCAAAATCGACAATGCAACATACGAGGATGTGATGAATACCTTACTGGCGATAAACAGTTCCTATACCATCGAATATTTACAAAGTATTACCGGTGAAGCACTTCAGGACATTTTTAATGCTTTACGGGCCCATCCGAATATGGAAAATGCAATGATCGAATCCTATACACACGATCCAATGGTTGGTTTAACATCCCAAACCAATCCGAATGGAAAAACCACCTGGTATGAATATGATGCCTTTGGAAGACTCGAAACTCTGAGAAATGATGACCATAAGGTGCTTAAGCATGTAGATTATAATTATATGGAACCCTAAAAACATAACCAATGAAAACCCAAAACATACTCCTGTTATTGATCCTGCCATCCATATTATTATCCCAGAACAGGGACGACGGGTGGGATCACCGGATAATTTATCAATACGACACAGCCGTTGAAGTAGCACGTGCATCAATCAGATTTTTACCTGATTTCAGTACCCAGGGGCATGCTACCTTTAGTGCCTGGATCAACCCCGACCTGCCTCTTAACGGAGGTACTGCCGTTACCGATGGTGAGTTTAATATGAACTACATCAGAACATTTACACCGCTTGGCAACAATGCTACTTCAAGTGTCCCGGAGCACAGCGATCTTGATTACGATTTATGGTCTGAAAATATCGTCTATTTCGATGGTTTAGGAAGGGAAAGTCAACAGGTAGCTGTGCGGGGATCATCCCTTTCATCAGATGTCATTCAACCCATCGTGTATGATGATTTCGGAAGACAGAAAAAGGAATACCTGCCCTATGCCATCACGCAGGCAGGCAACAACGGGCCGGGAGGCTACCGGACAAATGCACTGACCGAGCAATTGAACTTTTACGATTTTTTGTATCCCGATGAACAGGGGATTACCTATACCGATAAAGAATTCGATAATTCACCCTTAAACCTTATCATGAAACAATCTTCCCCCGGATATGAATGGCGAATGGGCGGTGGGCATACAATAGAATTGGAATATTGCACGAATTCAAGTAACGAGGTCTGTCTATTCTCTGTTACCAATACAAATCAGTTGAAGTGGGAATACTATTACATGGTTGGGAAACTTTCTAAAAGTGTGGTCAAGGATGAAAACCACAACATTAATAATAACAAAACCATCGAATATAAAGATTTCTCCGACAGGGTGATATTAAAGGCGGTGTATGATGGAACCGGGCTACTAAAAACCTATTATGCATATGATAAACTGGGACAACTGCGCTTTGTATTGCCACCGGAATCACAGCAGTACCTCGAATCCGCCACTCCACCTCAATATTATGGTAACGAAACCGAATGGATAAAGGAATTATGTTTCTATTACGAATACGATTACCGCAAACGAATGAAAACGAAACGCCTGCCCGGATCTGAACCCGTTTACCTTGTATATAATAACAAGAACCAACTGATCCTTACCCAGGATGGGAATTTAAGGCAGGAAAACAAATGGCTGTTTACAAAGTACGATGTTTTTGACCGCCCGGTCATGACAGGTATTTACCAGCATGGCTCAAGCACAGATCAGGAAACCATGCAAACTTTGGTCAATGGGTATACTGATCTTTGGGAGGAAGTAGATCTGCAATCCGATCATGGTTATACAAACGTAGCTTTCCCGGATATTACAACAACAGGTTGTGAAGTATTAACAGTAAGTTATTATGACAATTATGGCTTCATTAATCTGCCACAATTCAACGGCCGATATAACTTTGATGATAATG
>JABMQA010000279.1 GCA_013203545.1 Bacteroidota bacterium | reverse complement strand
GTTTAAGAATGGGATTGTAATTAGTGGTTTCCTCAGTTTTCACATCATCTTGCGAGTAAGCTTTGTTCAAAAGCAAACTAAAGCTCATTAGTAGAATTAATATTTTTAATATTTTTTTTGCTTCCATTAGTTCCAATTTTGTTGGTTAAACAATTAATATTTTCCTATATCTGATTCTTTTTTAGTCAAAGTGCTTGACGGTAAGATAGTTACAAATTTTGAAGCCAAAGTAAGAAACAAGCACAAAGTGGCAAAGCCAGATAAAGTCAATGCTATTTCAACCCACGACGGAGTGTAATGTATCCATTCTATTCTTGAATCCTGAATTGGTAAATGTTGCGTTTCAAGCGTAGGAATAATGATTAAATAACATTTAATCCATATAGCAGAAACCACTACCGCTGCAGCAGTTGTAATAACAGTAATCGATCTCCATTTTTTAACCCCGAGCAAAATCAAAGGGACCAGCATAGCTGCAAAATTAGAGTAGATAAACCATGCCCCGTATTCAGAAAAATCAAAAAGTTTCACTATTAATTCCGCGTTAAATTGTTCATAACCATACCATTTTGAAAAATATTCACTAAATGATAAATAGCCATAGAGAAAAGCAAGTATGATCAACAGGTTTCCAGCAATATTAAAATGCTTTTCGGTGATAAATTCTTCGAGCTTGAAAAACTTACGAAAGGCAGCCAGTACAATAATCAATGCAGCAGTACCCGCAAAAGAAGCCATGATAATAAAATAAGGCCCAAATATAGTACTATCCCAACCTGCTTGCTTGGTCATTCCAAATAACCACGCTATAACAGAATAAACTATAACCCCCATTGGAATAATCAAAACTGCCAAAACATTTTGCGACCATTCAATATGCTTTTTCTGTTCGGGTGTATGCTGATAGTTTATAGCCATAAAACGATACAGCCGTTTACGGAAATTTGATACTTTAAGTTCTTTATAATCACGCAATATGGCAAAATTGTGAATCAATGACAGGTATAAAAAAACAGTACATACAATTAATTCCATCAAAATAGCTATCACATCCCAGGTAATTGGCGAAGATAAACGGGCATGAATAAACACATTATACAGTTTATCTACCCGCCCTACATCACATAAAATATACACAGGCCCTATTATTAATGATATAATTGCCATTAATTCAGATATTCGTACTATTGGTTTTTTCCAGGGAGGATTTGCAAGGTGCAAAACAGATGATATCAATGCCCCTGCCAGGCCAATACCCATAAAAAAAATAAAATTTACTTTATACAAACTCCAGGAAACATAGTCGCGCATCCCTGTAACAATCTGTCCTTCAGATATTTGATGTCCAAAGGCATAAAATCCAAATAATATGATTAAAACAAGGGTCCCGATCCAAATTAGTCCATTTGTACTGGTTGATTCCAGAAACGGGACAAATTTCTTTAAGTTTTTCAGGTTATGTTCTTCTATTTTCATTCGGTTTTATTTTTAAAGTAAGGTGTATTTTCGTATCGTTTTAATACTTCTTCATCTAAATTTTCCAGTCCGCTTTCAAATTCAAACTGTCTGTTTACCGGTGGTAAATAATAAACCAATGGCTCAGTTCCCAGATCGGTCAGATAACGATATCCTGCCCGGTCTTTTATTAAATCGCTGAAACGGATAGTTTCGTCACCGTTTGTAACAGTATCTTCATTTACATCGCCGAAATAAATAACACCCATTGGGCAACCGGTAACACAATGCGGCAATTTCCCTTCGCGGGTTTGATCGGGACAAAAATCGCATTTGCTCACTGTACCTTTTCTTGCTGGAACACTTGTTTCAGGAGAATACTTCTGGCCAACAAATCTTTCAGGAAGCTCCACCTCGTCCCAATGAAAAATTCTTGCCGAATAAGGGCAACCTGCCACACAAAACTTACAGCCCACGCATCGTTCATTGTCAATAAGGACAATGCCATCCTGACGCTTAAATGTAGCATCAACCGGACATACTTTTACACAGGCGGGCTGATCGCAGTGGAAACAGGGTTTGGGAAACCAATAGGGAGCAGAGTCTTTGCTATCCTGCATAAGCAAGACTTTTATGAACTCCTGGCTTGGGTGCAATCCATGGCCTTCCTGACATTTGGTAATACATTTCCTGACATTTTTACACTTTGCCAAATCAATAACCATTACAAATTTGCGTCCTGGAATACCAATTCTTACTTCTTTATCATTAAGCTCTGGCACTGCGGCCTGAATGGCAGATTCCGGGACTTCAATAATTTTACCGTCTGTAGTTAACAGTTTAATCTTTACATCATTTTCTTCACCAATTATCTCTTGTGAACTCGTTGTTGAACAAGACGATAATAAGCTGTCACCAATTACGGTACCTGCCCCAATTGCAAGTCCTGACTTCAGGAATTTTCTGCGTGATGATTCTTTATTTTTTTTGTTTTTAGTCATAAAATTTTTTATTGATTTTCATTTTGTTGTATTATTGAGCTTGATTGTTT
>JABMQA010000278.1 GCA_013203545.1 Bacteroidota bacterium | reverse complement strand
GAAAAATGCAGGGGAATGGGCCTGTAATCATTCAAAAAGCCGGCATTGGCCCCAATTTTTCTGATGGAGGTCCCCGTTTAGCCATATTGCAAAAATCCAAAAATGATATCAATGGACTCTCTATTTCGACCTATACGACAAATGATGGCCAAATTGATCGCGTAGATATTTATGGCGAATCAAGTTATCTGGTTTTGAGGGCAAAAGATGACCTGAATTTCCGGACAGAAAACGGCAATATAAACTTTGCTACTGCTCCTAACATAACACAAAGAATGCAGATCAATGCGCAAGGCCAGGTTGGCATTGGTACAACAACTCATATTGATCAGGATTTCACAAGACTTACCGTAGCCGGTCGCATACATGCGCAGGAAGTGAAAGTGAACACCAGCGCCGGCGCTGACTTTGTGTTTGATAAGGAATACAACCTTCCTGATATTTCTGATATCGAAAACTACATCCAATCCAACAAGCATCTTCCGGGAATCCCGTCAGCCGAAGAAATGCAACAAAACGGCATCGACCTCGGTGAAATGCAAATTAAACTCTTGCAGAAAATAGAGGAATTAACACTATATTTGATTGCGTTGAAAAAGGAGAATGAGGGGATGAAGTTGGATAATGAAAAAATGAAAGCGGAGATTGAAAACTTAAAAAGCAAATAGCCATGTTATCAATAAATAGAATAAAGATATTTGAAAAGGTCGTTTTGATAGTATTGATTCATACCTCTATTATGTGTAATCCTTTATTTGGTCAAAAGAAAAATGCCATTGCCCCGGTTAATTTCTTGTATTACAATAACCAAAAGTACATCGGGGTAATTGAATTTATCAATACTGATAATGGTGAGGTATTAAAATCCTTTAATGTTGTAGAAAATAATCCATTCAACAATCTTGCATATCCGGTACTTAAACAAAGCAAGCAAGGATATAACGTTTATGAAATTGATGATGTGCAAGTAAAGGACATCAATTTAAACGGGCCCAAATTTGTTATCCGAAGAGATATTTCTGATTCATTAACAATAAAAGATGGTGCAATTAAAAGTTATCATTCTCTAAAATTTAGAGATACCAGCTATTTTGTTTTGAAATATCACTTGAATCTATATGTTGGTGATGAACTTTTGGGCGTGAGTAATACAGTCTATATTTTTAAAAAAGATGGAAAACTGATGAAAAAATTCGATCAATTAGATACTCAATGTCTTACCCCGTGCGTAACAAGTGATGGTAAATACTTTGCCTATGGGTTTGGAGGTGTCGTCGATGAAAGCTTGTCTTATTTTGATAACCTTGGGTATCGCATTATTGATCTTGAAAATGAGAGTCTGATTGTTGATGCATTTATCGAAAAGAAATATCATGATATAAATGTAACTAATGATTCTAATTTGGTCAGATTAACACTAAAAACGATGAATACTAGGAGTTATTGGGTTTACGATTTCAATAAACAAAAAAAATTCAATAAAGAGTATTCAATTGATGAAATGGGTCTTTGGATTGATGTACTGCCTGAGGGTTTTGTTTTTGAGTTGGATTACAGAGGATCGGGAAACTTCAGAACAGATTATTTTGAAACCGATTTTAATGTGGAGGCAATCAAATGAAACAAAATAATTTAGCCATTGTATTGGTTTTATTCCTTTTACCGATAATTTCATCCTCCCAAAGTAATATTTACAATATTAGGTACCAGACAATTATTAATTCAGGTACATCCCCGCCTGCGTATGGAACTGCTGTAGATTTTCAAACGAACCAAATCACATCTGATTTTGGGAGAAGACGAGGAAATTTAAGCAAGTGGCACAGAGGTGTGGATTTTAGTGTTGGCAATATAGTGGGAGATCATATCTTGTCTTTGAATGGTGGAATTGTAAGAGATATAGATGGTACAGGTTACAAATACATAATTACTGAAGGAACTCAACAAGGTGAAGTGCATCATTTTGGATACGGCCATCTTTTCGAGGATGAGCCAACTGCGCAAAGGACAATGGAGATTGGTGATATGGTATTGATAGAATTACCTTCTCCAAATTCAGGGGAATATGCAATTATCAATTTAAATCAACCAGAATGTACAGCAATTGGTTCCATAAATAACGCTTCATTAACATATAACAACATACAATACACAGTGTCAAATGTTGTAAATACAGATGATCCAATTGGAATAATTGGAAATTCAGGTGGGAATTATAGTTACCAACATGTTCACCTTTATTTATTTGAAAATGTCACCACAGCTATTCTAGACCATAATCGTATTCATAACGATAAAGATCCACTTGAGTTTGTTAACCATGTGTGTACAAATTACACGTTGACAATTCATAGTGATGATTTAACCATAAATGGAAAT
>JABMQA010000025.1 GCA_013203545.1 Bacteroidota bacterium | reverse complement strand
TTGGTGAACTAAATAATTTGTCAGAAGAAAATTTTGAAAAGACAAAAGAACTGGCTGTTAAACTTGGCAATTATTTGCGAAGTGTTGATGCACAACGGCCGATAAACAAAAAAAGCGGAGAAGTAGTTGACTGGCCGGATGAAGTGATGGGAATTGTAAAGGAATAACGAGTTTTTTTATTTAGGTTCAGTGCTAACGGCACGACATTATGGTAGATATGATGATAAAACATATTATAAATGAGTTCAGTATAATAAGATATGGACAATTCAATAGTTCGGGCTAAAGCCCAGATTAACAGGGTTATAACTAACTACGCCCTTAAGGGTGTAGTTATTGAAAATCAGGCAATTAGCGGGCTTTAGCCCAAAACCCTTTGTTTTTATACTGAACTCATAAATGAAAATCAAATAGGCTAAAATGAAAAAAAACATAGTAAAAATTCTGATATTAAGTGTTTTTATTCTGACATTACCGTATATAGCTTTAATAGCACAAGAACAAAAAACAAACCGGCCAAACATTATCCTCATCATGGCCGATGATCTCGGCTATGAAGGCCTCGGTTGTAACGGCGGGCAGTCATATTCAACACCAAAGCTCGATCAGTTGGCAAGCACCGGTATCCGTTTTGAACACTGTTACTCACAACCGCTTTGCACTCCATCGAGGGTGCAAATAATGACAGGCCGCTATAATTTCAGGAATTATAAAATGTTTGGTTATCTCGACCCCGGCGAAACAACATTTGGTAATATTTTGAAGGATGCAGGTTATGTTACCTGCATAGCCGGAAAATGGCAACTGGGCAATGGCATTGAAGGCCCAAACCATGCCGGCTTTGATGAATATTGCCTTTGGCAGATTTATACACGGGTGGCCGGAAAATATGTTTTGGGCCCCCGCTATGCCGACCCGAAAGTCTATATAAATGGAAAAGTATTGGAAAATACGAAGGGAGAATACGGGCCGGATATCTTTGTTGATTTTATCAATGATTTCATACTGGAGAATAAAGACAAATCCTTCTTTGTTTATTACCCGATGGTTCTGACACATGATCCGTTTGTTCCTACACCGGACAGTGAGGAATGGGAGAACGACCGGTATAAAAAGGACAAAAAGCTTTTCAAGGATATGGTAGAATACATGGATAAATCTATTGGCCGCATCATTGATAATCTTGATGAACTCGGCCTTCGGGAAAATACCCTGATCATTTTTATTGGTGATAATGGAAGCCCCAGGCAAATAAAATCCAAATTTAATGATGGTTGGATTCAAGGCGGTAAAGCATTTATGACTGATGCAGGAACACATGTGCCTCTGATCGCCAACTGGCCGGGTACAATTCCATCAGGTTTAGTATCAGATGACCTAATTGATTTTAGCGATTTTTTACCGACCCTTACAGAAATCGGTAGGACGGACATACCTGAATATTTAGTTATTGACGGACAAAGTTTTTACCCCCAGCTCAAAGGTGAAATTGGCAATCCTCGCGAATGGGTATTTTCACACTACTGGGGTAGGGGCAGAGATGTTTTCAAAACCAGAGAATTTGTGAGGGACAAACGTTATAAACTTTATAATGACGGGAAGTTCTTTGATATCTTAAATGATTCCTTAGAAGAAAATCCAATACCTGAAGAAATGATTACTGAGAAACTGGGAGCAATAAAATTGCGCTTGCAAAATGTTCTGGATAATATGAAATAAAAACTATTTTTATAAATTTTAAATCAAATAAAATGAGAAGATTATTATTGCTTACAGCATTTTTAGGAGTACTGGCAGGCTGTAATTTAAAGCCTGTTTCTCCACCTGAAGCAGTATTACCAATTCCGTCAGAGCAACAAATCAAATGGCATGAAATGGAATATTATGCTTTTATTCATTTTGGCCCTAACACATTTACAGATATGGAGTGGGGATATGGTGACGAGGATCCTGCTGTTTTTAATCCTTCGCAACTGGATTGTAAGCAATGGGTGAAAATAATGAAAGAAGCCGGAATGAAGGGTGTTATTGTAGGTGCTAAGCACCACGATGGTTTTTGTTTGTGGCCGTTTAAAGACACCGAACACTCGGTAAAAAATTCACCCTGGCGAGATGGAAATGGCGATTTATTAAGGGAACTCAGGGATGCCTGCGATGAATATGATTTGAAGATGGGTTTATATTTATCTCCATGGGATCGTAATCACGCTGAATATGCCAGTCCTGAGTATCTTGTTTATTTCAGAAATCAACTAAGAGATATTCTGACAAATTATGGAGATATTTTCGAAGTTTGGTTCGATGGAGCCAACGGTGGTGATGGCTATTATGGCGGGGCTAATGAAATCCGGAAAATTGATAAAAAAACATACTACGA
>JABMQA010000277.1 GCA_013203545.1 Bacteroidota bacterium | reverse complement strand
ATCATTATTATTCTTTGCAAAAATTGTATTCTTTTTGGTCTATTCTTCATGTTCTATTAAATTTTATTAACTTCTGATTGTTAATATAACTGGTTTTTGAGGGGATACAAAAATTCACTTTAACAACCTGATTGATGTACAAATCATGATTCTGTTCAATTAATGTTTCATAGAAATCAATTCGATTACCTTTGATATATTCAATCAGGATACTTGAATCAACAAATATTTTCATTGCTGTAGGATTTATTGAAGATACCATTCCGTTTTATCTCCATAATACCTGGAATCTGATACGATACCAGCAAAAGGCCTTATTTTGTTAAGTTTTTCCTGAACAGAAGATGATATGGGTTCTGCCTTGTTTACAATAATTTGAATGGTAAATTCTACATCCCTCAAATCCTCTGGCAAGTCAATGTAAAACCTGCCGTTCTCCAGTTGTGGTGTTATGGTGATGGTTTGCATTTGTTTTCTTTTTTAATTTCTTTTACAAATTTAACCATTTTCAACGAGATTGTATTTTAAGCAAAAAGAAAATTACTGTTTTAGCCAACCCACCTCCTTCCACAATACAAACCTACCGGGGGATTTGTAATCGCGGCTATTGAAATGGGCTTCATCGAAAAGGTTTTCGGGGGAGAGTTTAAGATAAATTGATGATCTCTAAAAAAGAAATGAAAGAAATAATATTTGTATCAAACGAAACACGGATGATTTGTGAAGGCATAAAGTTTCTGGATTTAGTGGGATTTGATCATGCCCATAATATCATCATCCGTGAGAGGTACATCTTTTGGTGCAGTGCTGATATAGCGCTGTACTTTTTCAATGGGTGATTCAAGTTTCACAAAATCGAAAAGTTTTAGCATATTGCGAAAAGCCTTAACCTTCGACTTTTTTACCCTGATGGTTAGAATTTCTTCTCTTTCTTCCATGGCATTGTATTTAAAAATTTGATTACAAATTTAATTAAATATCAGAGACGGTACAATTAGAGTATTAATTCAACTTCCAGATTAAGGTCCCCCATAAATGAAAGAATCAAAAATCAAAGAGTCAATTTAATTCTTGGGATATAATCCCTTGGATCCTCATGATCATTACAAATTTTTATTCCAAGGGCTTTACAAGGTTTATCGAAATCGGTATCGAAGGATGCCAAATATTAACATCAGGCAATATTTCAAGTGGGTTTCGCTTTCAGGTTTATTGAAGATACCATTCCGTTTTGAAGAGGTTTTTCAAATTGAATATCAGAAAACCTTATCTTTGCAGAAAGTCTCATGAAACTGTTGTTCGATCAAAGCAATCCCTCCACCAGAATATCTTCATCCAGGCCTTCCCAATGGATGCCTTCTCCACCTCCAATCAGGCGCCAGTTGTTTCGTTCATCATCTGATGCATCTCTTAAGGATGGGAACCAGTCAACCGGGACGGCCAATTCACGGCCATCATCAAGTCGAATATACATTTTCTCATCGTGAAACCAGATGTCAGATGCTAAATTAGATTTATTAATTGTTAAAGTACTCATCCCATTTTGATTTAAAAAGTTCAATAGGTACAAGATTAAATTTTGCCGTACCATCTCCCTTTTCAATATGAATGTGCATTGGTGAATGATCGTGAATGTAAAAGAAAAAACGAAAACCTTTAATTCTCAGTATTGTTGGCATTCCGAAGTATTTTAAACAAAGATACAAATAAATGACTTGAATAACTTTTCATAAAATTTTATTCCCTCAAGTCCCCAAATCACCTTCCACAATACAAACCTGCCGCAAGATTTGTACCCACGATCCTTGAAAAGGGTTTTTAAGGGGTAAGAAGACTTCATTATCAACACTCAAAATACTAACGATTCAGGAGTTGTGCAAAACTTATGATGTACAGGAGTTGTTTGCTTGGGTTGCGGGTGGTTTTTATTCATTAATTCTTGTGTCGATATCCATTCTTTGATGAAGAATTCAATAATCTCAACTTGATTGTCTGATGATTTTCTATAAAATATTAAATGCGATTTGACGATCGATGCCCTGTATCCGTTTTTAATATGATCCATTGATATTCCTGCAGCAAAATTCCTGGTAATGAACTCAATTTCACCAATGATCAAATTGTAATATCTGTCAGCTTGTTCTATCGACCATTTATGGAAAGTATATGTCCATATATCCTCAAGATCTTCAACAGCTTTTTCACTTATTCTGTATGAATGCGGTTTCATACTTGTTTTCTATGAAGCTCTTGTAAGTGGTTCTGGGGATTAAAGTCCTCAATAATCTTACTGTTTTCACCAAGTTCAAGCGCCTTTCTTAATTCAATTGTTTTCTGCTCTTCAGTTTCTAATAATCTAAGAGCTGTCTGAATGACTTCGCTTGCTGAATTGTATCTCCCTGATGAAATTGCGCTATTTATAAAATTTTCGAAATGAGTTCCTAATAATATTGATGTGTTTTTACCCATGATCTTTTTCTTTTTACAAACGTACCAATAATTGGTATTAATTCTACTTTACTAAAATAAATTTTCTCAATAATACCGATCAATATCCACTTGTCTTTGTCTATGTCTAATGCGGATATGCTCCATGCAAAGGTCAACCTCTTTTTGTGT
>JABMQA010000276.1 GCA_013203545.1 Bacteroidota bacterium | reverse complement strand
CCGTGTTCACCGCTGATCCAGATGGTGGTGTTGTTGAGGATGGATATTCCGGCAAGTCCCGGATCGCCCGGGATAGCAGGAGCAAGTACCGGGATCCATGTGCTTCCTCCATCCAAGGTTCGAAATATCTTATTTCCGGAACATATTATCCAGGCATTTTGTTGATCAATAGCCCACACATTGATGACATCAATCCCCTGAAACATTGCAGGGTCGCCCTGCCTTCTCCAGGTATCCCCGGCATCATCTGTATACAGGATCATTCCAACTGAATTGGTGTCCTGTAACCCTACGGCCCAGGCAACCACCTTTGTGTTCGCGGGAGTTTCAGGAGTTGTTGTTTTCTTGCAAGATGTGAATATCAATCCTGTAAGAGCAAAAAACACCAGAAGGGAGTATATCTTTTTCATAGGGGAAGTAATTATTATACAAAGATATAACAAAATGCGAATGGGAAATCCGGTGTTTTTGGAAAGATCTGCCAATCATTCTTTGATGAAAGTGACTTTGTTTAAATTGGAGTTATAGGTATGCTTTACTTCCCAATTTGCTCCCCCGTTGGAAGTTTTAAGGATTGGCACATCTTTCGGCAATCCTTCCGACGTTCCTACAGCCAATGCCAGCTGGCTATCCCAGGCATCAATTCCAACGAGGTAATCACCACCATGACCAGTTTCCTGGATACTCCAGGTTAATCCTCCATCGGTTGTAAGGCCAATATGGCCCATATCGAATGCTCCCCACCAGGTTTGCGAATTGAGCATAATCAGATGGTTGATATCGGCCGGGGTACCACCACCTCCGGCACCAGAAACTGAATCATTCCTCCAGGGCTCCCCTTCATCAGTACTCATCATGTAATGAGACTTCCCACCATAGATAACAACAGTATTTCCATTGGATACAACACCTATCCATTCATTTTTGTTGTAATCGTTGGTAGGAACAAACGACTCCCAGGTGGCGCCTCCGTCAACAGTATATCCAACAAATCCCCTTTCGGCCTGTCCGATCTGAGCAACCCCGCCAACAACAAAAATCCTTTGGGAATTGATAGCCCAGATTCCCTGCATCCCTCCGCTTTGAAAGAAAGTTGTATCAAACATGGTCCAGTTAAGACCTCCATCGATTGAGTTATAGACAGTCCCGCCGGAACCACTGATCCATATATTGGTATTATTCACAATGGAAATAGACATGAGTTCCGTGTTTGCTTGATTTGGCAGGGCCGGTACCCGTGTCCATGTCTGGCCCCCATTTATGGTTCGCAGGATCACATTGTTGGTTCCGGTTGCCCATACATTATTTTCATCCAGCGCCCATATATCCAACACACCAATGCCTTGCAGGGCAGTCGTACCTTGCCCCTGTCTTACCCATGTTTCGCCGGCATCAGACGAATAGAGAATCATCCCATATCCTGTACTGTCCTCACTACCTGAAACCCAGGCACACTTTTTTCGTTCAGCCGGAACGGGATTATCCTCATTTTTACTGCAGCTGATGATGACGACAATGATCGTCATTACCAGGGAGAAGCTGATTACTCTTTTTTTCATGGCATAAATTTTTGGCTCACACCAAAGATACGAAAATACCTGGCTGAAGTCAATCTAACGAAGTTCAGGTTGTTTAACAGAATCTGGCCAATTTTTCATTTGTGCCGTCAATTCTGTTGTAACTTTTATATCATCAATAATATACCAGTCCAGTGATTTATCCGTACTGGTTTCATTGGAATAATGAAAGAAAACAATTGAATTAATTGCCGGATAATCTTTAGGAATAGCTTGAATAGCGTATTTAAACCATTCTGCTCTATCTCCACCAACACTTAGAGAACCAAACTCTGAAATCATCATCGGTTTTTTAAAATCAACAAGTGGTTTATAACTGTTGGAGAATAATTCATCAAAAGTCCACCATTTACTCCAGGAAATACTGGTTCCAAAATTTAATATCCCAAATGAAATTACATCTACATAAGCATCACCGGGATAATAACCTTCAAAGTCATATGAAAGGTGTGGATTCCATACCCAAATTACATTTTCCACTTGATTCTGTCTAAATATATCATGAACATGTTTCCACGCATTGACATAATCCTGGGCATAATTATTTTGTGGGCCCCAGGGGTAGTGATAGGGATCGTTCATTTCGTGTCCAAATCTGATATAAATTGGATGATTAAATTTTTTAGCTTCCAAAGCCCATTTAACCACATAACTATCATAATCTCCCTTTGCAATAGAAGCTAATGACCCTTTATCACGTTTTTCGATTGATGGCTCTATATTGGGGAAATCTGTAATTGAAAATGCTCCAACCCAAGGTTCCCATGTGATCATCGGAATAGATCCTAAGTTATATATGGTTTCGGATTCAATTTTCGGAAATTCATGTTCCCTCTTCCCCCCCCATGCTTTGTATATGTGAATGATTGGAAAAGTAACACGTAAGCTATCTTCCAAATCAATAATTCTTTCATAAGAATCAATCTGTGTATTATCTGAAGCTCCCAATAAAATGATTTTAGAATTAATTACTTTGGATTTATCATCTCTAAATGCTGTAAACCATTTTAATTTTTCAGATCTTAAATCCTCTCTTTCTTGTAAAATCATATTTTCTTCTACACCTTTAATAAATGTAGCAGTTTTACTAAAAAGAGTGCCGATAGGGCCTTCTGAAGTTTTACTTATCGTTGAGATCAGAAAAACAATTAAAAATCCTAAAACTAATGCTGATAGCACGTATATAATTCGAGGGATTTTTTTAAACCTGATTTTCATTGTTGAATATATTAGAGATATTTATAATAAGATTTATTCATTCATTTTCAGGATTTTTTCTAACCCATCATTCAACGAATAATAAGGGATAAATCCTAACTTTTCTTTTATTTTTGTGGTAGTTCCAATCATTTCCCAAACTTCATTTTCACGATAGGGCAGTGCTCCAATTTTAATTTCTGAGGTTCCATCATTTTTCTGGTTTATAAAAGCCGCCAATGAAGCCAGTGGGCTGCCAACTCCGCTGCAAACGTTGAATGTTTCATTGGATGCAGCGGGTTTTTCGACCGCTAGTGTCAAGGCACGAACCACATCTTCTACATACATAAAATCTCTGGTTTGTTCTCCCTTAGTCATTAAAAAATCTTCACCTCTTTTGAGATTATTAATCATTTGAGAAATAAAAAAATCTTCCGACATGTTCTCCCCATAGAAATTGAACAGCCTCAAAATAGTATAATTTCGCTTGTGTTGCTGGCTAAACGTTTTAATAAGGTGTTCGGCCATCACTTTGGTTAACGAATAGGGAGAAACGGGCATCGG
>JABMQA010000024.1 GCA_013203545.1 Bacteroidota bacterium | reverse complement strand
CTCCCGCTTGCAGCGGGATCCATCGAAATAACAGCGCATCTGGCGGTGTATAGGGGGGGGGATAAGCGGGCGCTCTGCGCCCACTTATCCCCCCCCCCTGCAAAACACAGCACTGTCATTTGTACTGGAAAAATTGGCGCGAAGCGAAAATTTTGAAAGGAGAAATCTATTCCTTTGTAATATCACCATGTACATCCATGAAAATGTTTTAGAAAACAAATGAATTGCAAAGGGTGCTGAGGATTGCCCGGTGACCCGCTATAAATAAAAAAAGAGGCTGCCTAAGACAGCCTCTTCTGATTATTCAAATAGCTTCATTTATTCTTCTTTTACCAAAACCGGTTTACCAAAACCGATGGCAGTGAGTGGTTCCATCTGGGTGGACGCATCGCCAGCAATAACATAATACATACTGCCGGGATTGATGTACTTTTGAGCCAGGGCACGGTGGCTTTCCAGATCCATGTGGCGCACAACGGCTTCTTCATTTTTTACATAATCCTTCGGGAAACCGTACGTGCTAATCTGTTCGAGCATGCCAATCAGGGCACGCAGGGTTTCAAACTCCAGGGCATTGGATTTGATAAGTGCATTTTTTGTAAATGTAAGATCTTCCTCCGAAATGCCTTCGCGATATGCTTCCATCAGGTCTTTGAAAATTTGCACCGATTCCTCCGTAGCTGAAGAGCGGACACTTGCTGAAGCCATAAATGGCCCCGGAATTATGGTACCTGTAAAATAGGTCCGCGCACCATATGTAAAACCTTTCTCTTCGCGTAGCACCAGGTTTACATTACAATTGAATGACCCGCCCAGTTTGTGGTTCATCACCTGTGCCGGGTAGAAATCATCATCTGTACGGGCCAGGCCCATGTTACCGATATAGATCACCGATTGCTTGGCCCCCGGAATATCAACAAAGTAAATTTGAGAAGATTCGATGGGTTCGGGAAGCGCATACTCAGGGAAGGTTACTTCTTTGGGTTGCCATTCTACTGACAAACCGGCAAGTGATTCCACTACTTTATTTTCGATTATGTCACCGGCAATATGGAAGGTGGCCAGCGATGGGGAGAAATTCCTGTTGTAATATACCTTCAGGTCATCAAGGGTGATGTTCGCCACGGTTTCCTCAGTTCCCCTGTTATTAATGGCAAAGATGTGGGCCTCACCATACACCAGTTTGTTAAAGGCATTTCGTGCCTGGGAATTGGGATTGGCTTTTTGTCTGTTTAATGAATTCAGCAGGCGGGTCTTTGCCAGGTCGAATTCCTCCTCATCCCAGCGGGGTTCAAGCAGAATTTCTTCAACCAGTGAAAGTGCCTTATCGTAATTGCGTGAGAGGGAATTTACATTTATCGAAATGTTCTGGTTGGATGCTGAAATCCAGATACGGGAGCCTAAATTTTCGATTTCCTCCTCCAACTCCAGCGGTGTTTTGTTTTTTGTTCCCTCCATCATCAGTTCGGATACCAGGTAAGCAACTCCGGCTTTTTCAGGATCATCAAGGTAATGGCCGCCTTTGATGGTAATATTAAACTGAACAAGGGGCAATTCATGCTGTTCAATGCCAAGCACGTCCATTCCGTTGGACAACGCTGTTTCCCAAACCTCGGGTAAAGTAAGCAAAGGATCCGGGCCATCTTCAGGCTTAACGGTGCGATCGAAAGTTGTAGGTGTTTTCGCGATTTCCTCTTCTCCGGTATCTTCTATTTCCACCTCGGTGGCGTTCATAATATCTTCTTCTTTTACATCCGCTATTACCGAGCCTTCGGCCACCAAATCAAGCATGTCCTTCGGTACAAAGCTGGTGGCTAGGTAGGGTTTGTCTTTGATGTACTTATGGTAAACCCTCAAAATATCGTCTTTGGTTACGGCTTTCAGGTTTTCGATATAGGTTGAAAAATAGCCCGGATCACCCATATCTTCATTATAGGAAGCTAACTGAAACGATTTATAAAGAATGCTGCTGTTGCTGTTGTAGAAATCCGTTTCAAGGCTGGCCTTTATACGTTCAACATCTTCATCGGTAAAGCCTTCCGTCTCAAACATGTTAAAAGCTTCAAAAACTGCGGCCTCAACATCCTTCAGACTGACGCCTTCGTTTGCTGTAACCACGATATTAAATTCTCCTGCAATTTCCTGGCTTCCGTTGTATGCATATTGGCTTGATGTGAGCTTTTTTTCTTTCTCAATTACTTTATACATGGGGGCTTTTTTCCCTCTGTATAAAAGCTGGCCCAGGTAAGAAAGTGCGTAGGAGTCCTGGTTATAATCTTCAACTGTTGGCCAGATCATGCGAAACTGGGGTGCCCTGGCAAAATTATCTTCGTGATAAACCTTAATGGTTTCATCCAACGTGACGGGTTGAGGCTCCGGGTCGCTGACTTCGTTGCCCCTGGGAATATCACCAAAATATTTTTCGATAAGCTTTTTGGCCTCATCTACTTCAAAATCACCTGCCAGAACAAGCGTAGCATTGTTGGGCACATAAAACCTGCTGTGAAACGCTTTAACATCTTCAACGGTGGCATTGGCCAGATCTTCCATTTCACCGATTACTGTCCAACTGTAAGGGTGGCCTTTGGGATACAAATTGGTTGCAACCACCCATGAAGTATGGCCGTACGGCCTGTTGTCGACACCCTGACGCTTTTCATTTTGAACCACATTTTGCTGGATGTTGAACGCCTTTTCGGTAACCGTATTGATCATATAGCCCATCCTGTCGGATTCAAGCCAGAGTATTTTTTCGAGGGCATTTTTTGGTACCACTTCAAAATAGGTGGTTGCATCGTTACCGGTACCACCGTTCAGCGTGCCGCCGGCATCCTGGATAAGTTTGAAAAACTGGTCCTCCCCAACATTTTCGGAGCGCTGAAACATCATGTGTTCAAAAAGGTGGGCGAAGCCTGTACGGCCTTGCTCTTCGCGGTTGGAGCCCACATGGAACCGGATGGCCAGGGCCACGATGGGATCGGATTTGTCGATGTGCAAAATCACATCGAGACCATTGGAGAGTGTGTACTTTTCATATTCAACTTTAAGC
The DNA here is from genome assembly GCA_013203545.1 of Bacteroidota bacterium. Lineage (GTDB taxonomy): Bacteria > Bacteroidota > Bacteroidia > Bacteroidales > 4484-276 > JABMQA01. The sequence continues at coordinate 436 of JABMQA010000024.1, read as the reverse complement.
TCGGTTTGCTTTTGGTTGCAACCAACCATTACAAGTAATCCAAGTACAAATGCAGTTAAAAAGATTTTTTTCATGTCAAACAAATTTGGTTAATGTTGTAAAATTTAGAAATGATTCGGAAAATTTTCAAAAGCGGGTAAAACTACAAAAATTGAGGTAATCACAGTACCTTTTATTTCAATTAATATTGTATGCTTGTAATTATTCAGCTGGTAAAAAGGTAAATTAACACAGTGAGTATTTCATGGTCATTTGGCTCTGCCGTCATTTTTTGTTCCTACACATGCGGAACTTCGCGATATTATACTTCACTGATATTCTAATATCATTTTCTTCGCGTCATTTGTCCGTCAGCGTTCGACTGAGACTTCGGCGTGAGCTCAGTCGAACGCTCACGTCGAAGTCTGCCGGACGTCATTAGTTGCCAATAGCTTCG
>JABMQA010000275.1 GCA_013203545.1 Bacteroidota bacterium | reverse complement strand
TTGTATCTGTCAGGTAACCTAATATACTGTAAAAAAATCTTGAAAACATACGTTTTGCCCATTTGTCTTTTCGTTGTGAGCGTTTGGCAAAAACAATCGCATATCCCTCAATTGCCTTATTGTAGAGTTTTATTATTTCCTCAGGTTGATCCTGCAAATCACAATCCATTACAACAACCCATTCACCATCACAGTGGTTAAGCCCGGCAGTAATTGCATAATGTTGTCCAAAATTTCTTGTAAAATTTATGCCTTTAACCCGCTTATCCTTCTGGGCAATTTCTACTATTGTATCCCATGCCCCATCCGGGCTTGCATCGTTTACCATAATTATTTCAAAGTCCTGGTTAATGGTTTCAAGCGTTTCTTTAAGCCTCAAGTACAACTCATACAAACAGGTTTTGCAACCATAAACAGGGCACACAATTGATATATTTGGCTGATTCATATTAATAAAAATTAGCTATGTGTAATTGGGGCTGCTTCATTAACAGATAATTACTTTAATCCTGCCGGTTGTTTAATTCATATACCATTCAGGTGTGGCCTTCATCAGAAACCAAAAGAAGTTATTGTAAACTAAAAGCACGGTTATTATTGTTAAAGCAACAATTTTAGTTAAATCGCGGAATTGTGCCAGCAGATTATATACAATAAAAATATCAACCAAAGCAAAGATAGGGAAATTGTACCTTCCTTGCAGGGCTAATCCAAACAACCTGAGTGCATGATAAGATTGATAATTGGTGAAAAGTACGATTAAAGCATAACTTATGAATGAAACCATTAAAATTTTCATTGTGGAATGTTTAAATGTCTTTTTGTAGTTTAGCGCAAAAAGAAAAACACTTAATAGCACAAGAAACCTGTATAAAAATAATCCATGGTTTGTTTTTACCAATTGCTTATGACCTACTATTCCAAGTATTGACTGTTCGGTTCGTATTACATAATTAAAAAGATATACGGTAAATGGCAACATGGTTCTTTCTTTTACAGTCGATCTCAAATCATAATCACGTTGGGATTGTGAATAATATCTATATGCCTTTTCATGCCCAAATACCTTACTGGATTTAGGTTGTACCTGTCCGTAAGTAATTACATTATGCCCATAGAGTTTAAGGTTTAGTGTAAATAAAACGATTAATGAAAGTAGCAATACACCGTCTTGAATGGACAGCGAAGGGTAAAATATTTTCTGCCTGTTCCTGTAAATAGCTTTTGAATAAGCGATAAGGATAAATAGCTGAATAATCACAATGGGTGGATAGGCTACTTTTGTTAATGACCCGGCAAGCATTGTAATGAACAGCATCATTAAGTTGTATCGGGAAAAAGTTCGTAAGAATCTGATTAGGAACAAAAAGGATGCTACCGAGATTAGATTAACCAAATTATCGTACGAAATCATTGAAGCAAGAAAAACAAACATCAAAATATTGGTTTGCACAATGAGTACACCCAGCTGAATCCACCTGTTTTTTGTAACTTCTTTGGTTAAGAGAAAGGTCAGATATAACGAAAGTAAACCAATCAGAATATTGGTTAGCCTTAAAAATATTAGATTGGATATATTAAAAACATTAAGTACCAATAACTTGCTCATTAGAAAATGAAAAAGATAAGGCCTGACACTAATTGCTCCATACGCATAGGTCTCAGGCGAATCTTTAATGAAAAAGGTGGGTGATCGCATATGAAATAAACTAACTTGCAGATGATAACTTTCATCAGGGGAAATATGCTCTGCAATATGAGTTGCGTAATAAAAAGCCTGATACCCAAACCAAAAGAAAATGCTAATGATCAATACTGAAAAAAGGGTATCAGGTATGTTAATATTCATCCTGTCGTGATCGGGAGTAAGAAAATCGTATTTTAAGTAGCGGTTCCAAAGAATCGAAATCAGGGTATAAAAAATAAAAAATGTTACCACCAGAAAAACCGCATAACTGAATTTAGAAAACCGGTTAATGACAGGCAGATCAGTAATCTCAAAATACGGATCATCACCATTAACCTTCCCGACAATTACGCCTTCCGAAATGTCAATTTCTGAAAAATGATTTAATGGCCTGATATGGTTGAGCAAATCCAAGCTATTGTATTCATAAGTGTTGAACCGGTTTTCAATTTTAACTAACTTTATCTGAAAATCGCCGGGAGGGTCTATCCTGATAAACCGAATGTTTTTATAAATGAGCTTTGCTGCATAGGCTTTAAAAGTATTGCTTTTGGATACCGGAAGGGAAATGCTGTTTTTTTCTAAATATCTGCCATTGGAACTGTAAAATATCTGCAAGTTCGATGTGGCCTGGGAGCGCAATTCGATGGTGATAGTATACGGAAATGGTGTAACCAGATAAGAAGCACATAGCCCGATTATCAACGAGACTTTAGCCAACCTTAACCATGCTTTAGAAACAATCTTTTTTAGCATGTCCATCTGTTCTTTTTATTAGATGTCATCGAGTGAACACCAATAATTCCTGCTGCAACGAGACCCAACAAATAACCCAAACCAGTCATCATTATCCGTTGAATTGCTATTACGGAAATTCCGATACTGCTACTCACACCAAAGCTTTGCAAATACCAGATCAATGAGATATCCCTTGTCCCCAACCCCATCGGTACCATCGAAATGGCGCCTATAAAAAAAGCGGACGAATGGGCAATCATGGCATGCCAAAGGTTGAGGCTGCCTTTAAAATAATAGGTGACTAAAACTAAATATGCGGCAAGGGATATTTGTAAAACCACATGTAGCAAAATATATAAAATCGCTTTTGATATTGTTAATAGCTTGAGGGAGGTTATTAGTTCATGGAAAAAGAGCTTTACCTTTTTACTTTTTTGATAAAGAATGAATATTAAGAAACCTAAACAGATGAACACTACTAAAAAGATGATCAAACCATATGAAAACGAGCGTATCTCATCCCTGAAATAGATCGCCGATCCCACAAATCCAACAACTCCCGTAAAAAACATCGAAACAAAAAGTTCAACAAAAATGGATGCCGTTGAAACAGTCACCGGTACATTTTCCATTTTTTTGAGCAGGAAAACAGTTACCGGAAATCCTATTTTCGCCGGTGTGGCATAGTGTGCAGAGATGGAAGCAAAATGAATCAGGGTAAGGTTAATAAACCTGACTTTGTATCCCAAAAAATACAATAGAAGTTTCTTGCCAAAAATGGTTATCAGCGAGATAAATAGAAAACCTGAAACCAATACCAATATCTGTAAAGGTTTCAGTTTTATTAAAGATTCGAAAATTTCATTAAACGAAACACCCGAAAAATATGCAACCATGACCAGGGCCAGAATGAAAAAAAGAATGCCGTATCGTTGGAAAAAGCGCATAATTATGGCAAATAATCAGATTTCTTAATAATCTTTCAATATATCTTTTTTCAGCACCCAAATGTAGGTAGGGCACAACCAGTAAGCTGCTTTCAATAAAAAAAGATAAACCTGCTGAGTTAACGATCCTTCGTCTATCATTTCGGTAGCTGAATATTTTACCGGGTCTTTTACAATTGCCAAAGTATAATCGTAAACTGTAAATTTTGAAACCAGCTTTTGTAATCCAAAGTATGCCAAATGGTTTTCATAATAGAATTCGGCTTTATTAAAAAGCCTCACATAATAATGAGCAACAAACTTGGGGAAAACACTCAATAAAGGTAGGTGATGATGGGCCTCCACAACTACAAGTCTGTTTCCGGCAGAAAAAAAACAGACGCCTCCGGGCTTTAAAACCCTGTAAACCTCATCCATCAGGCGTTTACTATCAGGAACATGTTCGTGGACATGTGCACAAATTACAACATCAAAAATACTATCCGGAAAGCTTAGGCTCATGGCATCCCCGACAGAGAAATTCAAGCTTTCATTTTTAAACTCTTTATTTGCATATTGCACCGCGCTTACGTCAATGTCGATTCCTGTCGTTTTTTTGAATTCTTTACTCAAATAATGAGTGATAATACCGGTAGAAGAACCGATATCCAGTAAACTCATATTTCCCAGGCTGTCTGAGCAGAACTCCTCCAGAACGGATATGATTTTTTTTGCCTTCTGCTTTCTTTCAGAAATGTTATATAATTCAGGGTGAAGGTTAGAAAAATTATGTTGGTATTGATATTTGTTCATGCTTTTATGTGCATTTATGTAAGTTCATTTTGAGGCTTTTCGGGAAAGGGATGCCATCCCTCTAATGTCTGGTTCTGAATGCCTTGAACAAATTTTTGATTATGTAGCAACATGAAAAAATTTATCATTAAAAATATCAGCATATCTTTTTCGGACAATATTCCAATCGAAGTTGCTAACAATATGTTCCCTACCCTTTTTGGTAAGACTTACATATTTTTCCCTGTTTTGAAGTGTATGTATAATTTTATGACTGATAATCGTTGAACTTATCCCTTCAAAATACAAACCGCTTTCATTATCGATGATGATATCGTTAACGGCTTTCAAATTTGAAGAGAGAGCCAGCGTTTCACAACTCATAGCTTCAGCTAAAGCCAAACCAAATCCTTCAAAAAGACTTGGGAAAACAAATAAATCTGCAGTCGCCAAATACCCTGGCATTTCTGTATGTGGAATTGCACCAACAAACAAAATATGATCAGAAATTTCCAATGCGCCTGCTAAGTTTATCATTTCTGATTTTAACTCCCCAACGCCGGCCACCACAAGTTTTACATCAGGGAATGCCCTTACAACCCCAGGCATTGCTTCAATCAAAAACCGGACACCCTTGTTTTCGATAATATTTCCTGCAAAAAGTATAAAGTCACCCTCAATTTTTAATCGCTCTCTTAATGATTCATCTTTTTTATCAGGTGCAAATAATTTGGTATCAACACCCATGGGACATACAAAGATGTTTTTCTTATAGCCCAATTTAACGGCCTCATCTTTAAGCGCATTACTCACCACAGTAAGTTCGTTAACATTTCTGAGAACAAACCTCTTTAATAATCTACCCAGGTAATGGTTAAATCCGTTCATATCACTACCATGGATTGTAGCCAATATTTTCACATTTTTATGAATTAGTTTTTTGTAGCACGCGGCAACTAATCCTTGCGGTAGAATCCAATGCGAATGTATGGTCTCGATTTTCTCCTTTCTGACCAACTTCACCAGGGCAATAAACTGCATGAAAAGAAAAAAGGGAATCACAAAAAAGTAGAGTTTATTCCTTGCAAGCCTTACGGTTATTGGCTCTTCGTCAGCCAGGGCAATACGTTGAATTGGAAATTGCTTGAACCTGTATATTTTTATTCCCCCTGAAACAGAATAACTTTCTAAATTAAATCTCCGTGGAGCTAAAACGAACATATCAAAGGATTCCATTAACCTTTGCGTTAATTCCCAAACAAAATGACCACCGAAGTCTCCACCTCCTTTTGGAAAGGAAGAAGTTAACACGAGAACCTTACTCTTATTCATGAATTATTTGTATAATCTGTCGTTATCCTGGATATCCATCCACATCGCGAACAGAAACGATTGGAAACCTGATATGAACAAAAACACGAAAGCAAGCACCGTAAGCGGATTTGCATTCACGCCTGACAGGACGAGGTTTAGTATTTTAACTGCAAATGGGATCGAAGCTATCATAAGCACAAAGGCCATATGGTACAATAAAAACAACGGGTGAAAATCACGGAAGAGGTATTTGATCCAAAGCCTTTCGAAAAACAACCTGAACAGCAGAAACGAAATTCTTGGAATAACTTTAATGACTTTCATTTTCGATTTCTCACCTATATGATAAACAGGTTTAATTTTAACCTCTTTGATTGTGCAAAAAGCAATATTTAATTTCACAAGCATATCGTTTGGCATACCATAACTTTTGT
>JABMQA010000274.1 GCA_013203545.1 Bacteroidota bacterium | reverse complement strand
GTTTTTTTTTGACCATATATCATTTTTAACTTTTAAGGCAGCCTCGCAAGGAAGTCGAAAACACAACATCTTAAAAAACTAAACGAACGATGAAAAATCTTTTCACACTTTTATTTATTACAATTCTCACCAGTAGTTTACAGGCACAGGAATACCAACCCACCTGGGAATCATTGGACAAACGGCCCATTCCCGAATGGTTTCAGGACGCCAAATTCGGAATTTTTATTCACTGGGGTGTATATTCGGTCCCGGCGTGGAGAAAGCTGGAATCCGCCAGGTATGCCTCGTATGCTGAATGGTACTACGCCCGTGTAATGGACAACAAAGAAAATGGCGGTTATGACTTTCATAGGAAGAATTATGGTGAAGATTTTGAATACAGGGATTTTGCTCCCATGTTTACCGCCGAGTTGTATGATCCGGATTTTTGGGCGGAGACATTCAAACGGAGTGGGGCAAAATACGTGGTACTTACCTCCAAGCACCATGATGGATTTTGTATGTGGCCAACTGTAAACCGGTACAAAAAGAATTGGAATGCCGGTGACATCGGCCCCAAAAGGGACCTGCTTGGCGATCTCACCAAAGCTGTAAGAAAGAAAGGATTAAAAATGGGATTGTACTATTCCATACCGGATTGGGAGTCGGTTCCCCGCAAATTGGATGGTGAGTATTTTATCAATAAAAAACAGGTAGCTAAATACGGTATGTCACCAGAGGTATATTCAATAGAAGTTTGCCAGCCTCAGCTACGGGAATTGGTGGTCAGATACCAGCCAAGCCTGATTTTTAGCGATGCCGGTGAATGGCTGTACGACGAAAACTTCTGGAAAACCAAAGAATTCCTTGCCTGGCTATATAACGAAGCGCCCAACAAGGGGAAGTGGTTGTAAACGATAGGTGGTGCAAAGGAGCGCCCGGCAATCATGGTGATTATTATTCCAGTGAATACAAAGACACCGACGCAATTGGCACAGATCACCCCTGGGAAGAGAGCCGGGGAGTGGGAGGATCATACGGTTTTAACAGGGCGGAAAACCTGGATGATTATCAAACTTCAAAGGAATTGATAGTTGAACTGATCGATATCGTGAGCCGCGGAGGAAATCTTTTGCTGAATGTGGGCCCTACATCAGATGGGCGGATACCGGTAATCATGCAACAGCGCCTTACTGACATCGGCGACTGGCTTATGGTAAACGGAGATGCGATTTATGGCACCTATGAAAGGAAAAACCACAAAGAAACCGTCGAAAACATCGACGTATATTTTACTGAAAAAGAAAATTCCATTTTCGCAATTTTTACCGGTTGGCCCGAAGGAATTGTAAAACTCAATCTGGAAAAGGGGGAAAAAATCAAGGACGTATCATTGCTTGGTTTTGATGGAAAAATAAACTGGAACCAAAAAGGAAACGTGCTGGAACTTGAAATTCCGGTAATCGGCATCAATCAAATGCCCTGTTTGGATGCATGGAGTTTTAGGTTGGAGAAGTAGCAGCTACTGTGATGGTCTGAAAAAGATATCTCGCAAAGGCGCAGAGTCGCAAAGGTTTGAAACGATATTTCAATAAAAGGGATGCCATCCCTCAGTTGAGATATTTCACTCAACATCTAAATAATAGCAAGTGTATGCTGATCCAAATAAATCTAATATAATCAAGGGATGGTATCCCTCAACAGGCCTCATGTTCGCGCGCAATTGTAACGCGAGCATTGTGGCTAAACAAGGATCGGCCTTCTTTTGGGTGCTTTAAAGAAATCGCGGAATTCGGGTGGGCCGGTTAAATATTTCCCGGTAAAATCATCAATCTCGTCCAGGGTTTTGTTGGATAAGAGATCGGAAACCTCATCCATAGCACCACTTCCTATCATCACGGGCGCCATGGCCGGATTTATGTACTGTCCGGTAAACTGCCCGATAATCTGGTACTCATCAAGCTCTGTTACCGGTTTCCCTGTGATTGAGCATGCCGACAGATGCTCCACCACATCCCGCTCCGTGGCCAGCTTTACCTCCTGGTGTTTTTTGAAATCCTGCTCCACGTTTTCAGTAAAAAACCGCTGTAGGTTCTCTTTCGACTCTTTAGAGTAGCTGTTGGTGAGATTCATGGCACAGTCGAAACAAATGGCAAACTCAAAATGAACATCTATCTTGCCGCTAATGATATTCTTTCTAAAAACTTTCTCGATGATATAATTGGTGGAGTGCTCCATGATCTCTTTTTCGCAAACCTGGCATTTGCTGAAGGGTTTCCCGGTAAGGGTATCATAAAACAGACTTGGAATTCCGATGCGGGAATCATTATTAAAAAAATTATTTTCCATTAAACAGGCATTTTCGTTGGAAAGCAAAGGTACGAAAGATTTCAGCGTCATATTGCCCAATCTTGAAATTGGGCTAAATATTATTTTAAGGTGTAGGGAATTATTTCCCTTTCAATTAAAAAACTTTTAATAATTTTGCAGGCACAAAAGAAAAGCCTTCGGGATGTAGCGCAGCCAGGTAGCGCGCTTCGTTCGGGACGAAGAGGCCGCGAGTTCGAATCTCGCCATCCCGACAAAATAAAAAGCCCTGCACGTAGTGCGGGGCTTTTTTTCATCGGGCAATGGAAGCTTGCTTCCAGATTGCCCGATGAAAAAAAGACCGGGAGCGCGCAGCGATCCAAGGCTTTAACTTTTGTCGCCTCCTCACCCCCCGAGATCACCGCAGGTAACCCCGCCACTTTCCCAAATTATTATTTTGGATGTTTAACTGGAAAATGGAAATGATTTTTTAATTTTGGAAAAGATAGATTTGAAAGATTTTTTAATTTGGAAACTTCATGGAACCAGGGTTCAATTAAAAAGAATTATTTCAGAAAAATGAGTTATAAGAATGGCAAAAGAAAATGATAGATTCATTCCGGATATTTTATTTATAGGTTAATAAAATTGGATAGAACCGAAAAAACAATATGACCGATGGCCGAAAAATTTCAAAATAAATATCGCATACCATCTAACAGATGGCAGTTTTGGGATTATTCAGCACCGGGAGATTATTTTATCACGATAAATATCAATCATCGGATTCATTTATTGGGCAGTGTAAATAATGGTGAAATGCATTTATCGGAATGTGGTGAAATTGTAAAAACAGAATTTTTACAAATTCCCAAATACCATTGCAGGGTAATTCTGGATGAATGGGTAATTATGCCCAATCATGTGCATTGCATAATCACGTTGGGCGATTACAACCATCATAACGGAAAATCATCAATTGGGGAAACCGATGAAACATCTGTGGGGGATTTGCCCGGTGGGGACCGGATACGGGCACGGAAAATTCATGAATTTTCCCAACAGGAACAACCACCGACCGAACAGGAAATCAAACAATACCGCGCCCTGCGCCGGAAAATGATCATCCCGAAATTATTGGGGAAATGCCAAATGCTGACATCCAAACAGATCAACATCATCCAAAACACACCCGGGTATAAAAATTGGCAACCTAATTATCACGACCACGTTATTCGTAATGATGAAGAATACAAACGCATTAAACAATACATAATCAACAACCCTAAAAAGTGGGATAAGTAGGTATGGGTGGTAAGGGTAAGGGTATGGGTAGGTGTAAGGGCAATTCATGAATTGCCCTTACCCTTACACTACCATGCCACCATTACCCCCCAAACACCACCTTCCTAACC
>JABMQA010000273.1 GCA_013203545.1 Bacteroidota bacterium | reverse complement strand
GTTGGCTGTTTTGACGGTTGGGATGTTCCCACGAAGAGTTTTTTTTTTAATTTTGTGCTGAAAAAATGTAGCTCCTTACATCTCCTTACAATGCATAAATGTTTTGTTTAAAAACTTTGGCCAATTCAACTTAAAGAACGTACTTTGCCCTGTTATAAAAATAACATTGTTATTTAAATCACAACAAAATTCACTAAACACTTAAAAACATTTTGCAATGGATCTCGAAAAATTCATGAACGACCTGGAAAAGAAACATCCGGGTGAAGTGGAATACCTGCAGGCTGTGCGGGAAGTACTCGAATCACTGGAAGAAGTGCTCCTTGAAAATCCGCAGTTTGAAACTGCCGGGATCATCAAAAGGATCATAGAACCCGACCGCATTTTTACCTTTAAGGTGCCATGGGTTGATGACGACGGAAACGTACAGGTAAACATTGGTTACCGTATTCAGTTCAACAATGCCATCGGACCATACAAAGGCGGATTGCGTTTCCACCCAAGTGTGAATCTGAGCATTTTGAAATTCCTCGGATTTGAACAAATTTTCAAAAACAGCCTGACTACCCTCCCGATGGGTGGCGGAAAAGGTGGTTCTGATTTTGATCCAAAAGGCAAATCCAATGCTGAAATCATGCGCTTCTGTCAGTCATTCATGCTCGAACTCTGGCGTTTTATCGGGTCTGAAACCGATGTCCCGGCAGGTGACATTGGCGTAGGTGGACGCGAGATCGGATATATGTTTGGTATGTACAAAAAACTCGCCCGTGAGCACACAGGTGTCCTTACCGGTAAAGGTGTTAATTGGGGTGGTAGCTTAATTCGTCCCGAGGCAACAGGTTTTGGAGCTGTTTATTTCGCAAAAGAAATGCTTGCAACCAAAGGTGAAACTTTTGAAGGCAAAACTGTTGCTATCTCGGGTTTTGGCAATGTTGCATGGGGTGCAGCCCAAAAGGTAACCGAACTTGGAGGAAAAGTAGTTACACTTTCAGGTCCTGATGGTTATGTGTACGATGCCGAAGGAATTTCAGGCGATAAGATTGAATTCATGCTCGAACTCAGGGCATCTAACCAGGATATTGTAAAACCTTTTAGCTATGAATTTCCAAACGCACAATTCGTCCAGGGAAAACACCCATGGGAAGTTAAATGCGACGTGGCCTTACCCTGTGCAACTCAAAACGAACTCAACAAAGCGGATGCAGAAAACCTTGTAAAGAATGGCTGCATGTGTGTGGCAGAAGGCGCCAATATGCCGTCAACCCCTGAAGCAGTTGAAGTTTTCCATGAAAACAAAATCCTGTTTGGCCCGGGCAAAGCCGTAAACGCCGGTGGTGTTTCTACATCAGGACTGGAAATGTCACAAAATTCGATGAAACTCAACTGGCCCGCAAAGGAGGTTGATGAAAGACTTCACCATATCATGATTAGTATTCACGAACAGTGCGTGCTGCATGGTACGGAAGATGACGGATATATCAACTATGTAAAAGGCGCCAATATAGCAGGCTTCCTTAAAGTTGCCAATGCAATGATGGATCAGGGTGTTATATAGCACCACCGGTTCTTTTTATCACTATAAAACTCATAATTATAATTTTGTCAGATCAAAACGCTCACCATTTAAGGTGGGCGTTTTTTTTGAAATTTCAACCTAATTTTCAACATCCTCTTTCAGGTTGTGCTAAAACATTTACTTTTGATTCCAAAAAGAGTATTGTGAGAAACATCCTTGAAGACCTTAACGAAGCACAACAACAGGCAGTTGCAAATTTAAACGGGCCATCCATGGTTATTGCCGGCGCCGGATCGGGTAAAACCCGTGTACTTACTTACCGGGTGGCGTACATGCTGCAAAAAGGAATCGATCCCTTTAATATCATGGCGCTTACCTTTACCAATAAGGCGGCAAAAGAGATGAAGGAGCGGATTACCGAACTGGTTGGAACAACCGAGGCAAGAAGTGTATGGATGGGAACTTTCCACTCGGTGTTTGCCAGAATTTTACGTGTAGAGGGCCACCTGCTGGGATACCCCTCCAATTTTACCATTTACGATACCGACGATTCCAAAAGCCTGATCCGAAGTATTATCAAGGAACAGGGTCTGGATGTAAAAATGTATCAGCCCGGCTGGGTATTGGGAAGGATCTCCGCTGCCAAAACCAATCTGATCGCAGCAAAAGCGTACAACGATAACCATGAACTGACAAACCAGGATAAAATGTCGGGTAAGCCTATAATGGGTTTACTCTATACCCTCTACGCTACACGATGCAAAAAGGCATCAGCGATGGATTTTGATGACCTTCTATTTAACATGAATTTAATCCTCAGGGATTTCCCGGATGTGCTGCTTAAATACCAGCATAAATTCGGGTTTATCCTCGTTGATGAGTACCAGGACACCAACTATGCCCAGTACCTGATTATTAAAAAACTGGCAGCACGACACGAAAATATTTGTGTGGTCGGCGATGATGCGCAGAGTATTTACGCATTCAGGGGGGCGAATATCCAGAATATCCTTAACTTTAAAAGTGATTATCCTGATTTGCAGATTTACAAACTCGAACAAAACTACCGCTCCACAAAAAACATTGTAGCTGCGGCCAATAGTGTGATTGTCCACAATAAAGACCAGATTTCAAAGGAGATCTGGACCCAGAATGATGAAGGCCCATTGATAAAGTTGATCCGTGCAACGTCCGATACAGATGAGGGAAACCTGGTAGCCAACAGCATTTTCGAAACGAAAATGAACAACCAGCTGCCTGACAGTGACTTTGCTATTCTGTACCGAACCAATGCCCAGTCGAGGTCCATTGAAGAGGCCTTGCGAAAGCTGAACATCCCCTACAGAATTTATGGTGGACTATCATTCTACAAGCGAAAGGAAATAAAAGATTTACTTGCATATTTCAGATTGGTGATCAATCCTGCAGATGAAGAAGCCCTGAAACGGATCATCAACTATCCATCACGTGGTATAGGCTTAACAACCATAAATAAAGTAATTATCTCTGCTGATAAAATGGGCAGGTCGATGTGGGAAATCATGGAAAATCTTGAAACTATCGACCTTGGCATCAACCAGGGCATCACAACACGAATTAATAATTTCGTCAGTCTGATCAAGCGGTTCATGGTACAGGCCAAATCGCGAAATGCATTTGAAATAGCCAACGATATTGCCAAAGCCTCCGGGATCATGAAGGATTTGTACGAAGACAAAACCCCCGAGGGAATCAGCCGGTTCGAAAACATCGAGGAGCTTTTAAATGGGATCAAGGAGTTTTCTGAGTCTGAGCCACCAGCTAATGAAGAGGGTGAAAGTACCATACGTACCCTCGACATATATCTCCAGGATATATCATTGCTAACGGATGCCGACAAGGAAGACAAAGATGACAACAATAAGGTTTCGCTGATGACCATACATATGGCCAAAGGTTTGGAATTTCCGTATGTACATATTGTTGGATTGGAAGAAAACCTGTTCCCTTCCATACAATCGTTAAATTCGCGTACGGATCTTGAGGAGGAACGGCGCCTTTTTTATGTAGCGCTTACCCGTGCTGAAAAAGCAGCCACAATTTCCTATGCCGAAAACCGCTATCGCTGGGGAAATCTTACCTTTTGCGAACCAAGCAGGTTTATCTCGGAAATCGATGATAAATACCTTGAGTTTCCCCGAAAACAGGGTCGAAACCTATCAGGGCTCAGTACCATCAACAGCAAGGGGGAGTTTACAAGCGGTAGAAGTAAAATTATTCCCCGCAGTACAAACCTCCGGAAAATTGATAACCTGAAAGGGTCATCACAAAATGCTGATCATGATTTTGAAAACGCCCCACCTGAAAAAATTATTCCGGGTGTGGAGGTAGAGCACCAACGTTTTGGTATCGGAAAAGTATTAACTGTTGATGGAGCAGGTTCAAGCAAAAAGGCCACGGTTTTCTTCCCGGTTATCGGGCAAAAACAACTGCTGCTTAAATTTGCCAAACTGAAAGTAATTGAATAGAAATGACGACTGATGTAATAAAATCAATAAAAGAGACGCTCAAATCCATCCAGCCGGGAGAGGGCTCCGGAAACCTTGTTTACAGGCAGGGCCACAGTCTTTACCTGAACGGGCAGTGCAGCATATTGTCAGAAACAGAAAACCATTTTAAATTGGTTGTTGACGACAAGCACGACGATTTCCATGTGGATCTTGATTTTTCCGGTGACATCAATACCATTTGCTCCTGCAATAGTGGCAGCCTGTGCAGGCATAAAGTAGCATCACTTTTACAACTTCACGAAAACATTACCCTTACCCATGATAACATTCCTGAAACAGGCCTGAAATATACCCAAAAGGGAATGATGCAACGGGTTATCGGGGAGCGAAAAGATAAAGCCAGGGATGCCCGGTATACGGTGGAATTTTCTGACAACATATTTGGCGAACACATCCTTACCAATGAGCGGGGCATCCAGTACAAACTTACATTCAGGGATATTCATCGCAAACATGGTTACTGCTCATGCCCTGATTACCGCACCAATAAACTGGGCATTTGCAAACACCTGATTTTTGCCTTCGAGGGATTGTTGTCCAAAGGTGAATTGCCCGAAAAATTTCCGGAATATCCGTTTATCGAAGTTTTTCTGAACCCATTCAGAAATTACAAAATCAGCTGGTTCTATCCCGGCAAGCCAGTCGGTGAGGTTGCTGAAATATTATACCGGTATTTCGGGAATAAGAACTTTGTGGAAGATAATGAGATTGAACGCATGCTCGGATTTTTTGAGCGTTCCAAAAATTTCAAACAAATCCTTATTCGCCCTGAGGTTTACGAAAAAATTGAAAAATGGTATGAAAAAGCTGCCCTGCAAAGGCTGAAAAAAGAAAAGGCCATAGATTTTTCCAGCTTAAAAGAAAATCTATTTCCATACCAGGAAGATGGGGTCCGGTTCCTGACCTTTAAAAAAGGCACCTTACTGGCAGATGAAATGGGATTGGGTAAAACGGCACAGGCTATTGTTGCTGCGTTAATGAAAAAACAAATTTTCGGATTTACGCGCACACTGGTCATCTGTCCGGCATCATTAAAATTTCAATGGAGATCGGAAATAGAAAAATTTACACATGAAGAGGTGGTTATTGTTGAAGGCAAACAGCATGAGAGAGAGCAGACCTACAAAAATTCCACAGCACATTTTTTCATCATCAACTATGAAACTTTCATCCGTGACATCGAAAACATCCTGAACCACCCACCCGACCTGCTCATTTTAGATGAGGCGCAACGTATTAATAACTACGAAACAATTACGGCATCATCTATAAGAAGTATCCCCCGAAAACACACAATCGCCATTACAAGCATGCCCTTCGACAGCCAGTTTGTCGATTTGTATTCGATCATGCTTTTTGTGGATCAGGATATGCTAACACCGCTGTGGGAGTTTTCGTACCAGCATTGTTATTTCGACAAAAACCAGAAAAATAAAATTGTCGGATACTTCAACATGCAGGATATTGCCAAAAAACTTCAATCAGTCATGATCAGGCGTGAGAAGCAGGATGTGGTTGATCAGTTGCCGCACATCAGCCACCTGAATATTCCGGTTAAATTACACCCACTACAGGCAAAGCAGCACATGGCAATGGCCGGTGAAATTGTGGGAATTCTTGACAAATCCCCATTAACGGCCTATGATTTTCAGCGGATATCCTTTCTGATCGGAAAAATGCGCATGTTGAGCAATGCCTCTTTTCTTGTTGACGACACCAACGATGTTTCCCCAAAAGTTGATGAACTTCAGCATATCCTCCTCAACAAAATGAACATGAATGGCAACACGCACAAAATCCTCATCATTACCGAATGGAAAAAGATGATGCACATCATTGCCAGGATGCTTCGCCGGATAAGGGTGGATTTTGTTATGTTTACAGGTGATACGCCGATTAAAAAAAGGGAGGAGATCGTCAACAAGTTTTCTAAAGATGACAACTGTAATGTATTCCTGACGAGTGAAATCAGCGAGGGGCTTAACCTGCAGGCCGCCGACACCATGATCAACTTTGAGGTTCCGTTGAATGCCCTGCAAATGAAACGCCGAATCAGCCGGATTGACCGGATTGGCCAACGTGCCGCCAACCTTACGGTGATCAACCTGATTGCCGAACATTCCGTTGAAGAGATTATTTTATCGGAAGAATTTCAGGAAAGCAAAATCGCTGACTTTTCCCAGGGTGACGAACATCCGGAACAGAACCAGATGTTGTCGGAGGCATACCGCATTAAATTCAGATCGGATTTGATGAAATCGTTGGAAGAGCTAAAGACGCTGAAACAGCATCAAAAGGAAAAAGTTCCAGGCAAAACTTCCCAACAGATCATGATTGATTTTGGGGAAGAGGAGGAAGAACCTGTTGAGATGCCATCTAAAACTACCGGGGAGCTGGCCGGGGAAATAAAATCATATCAGACCGAAGATCTGCTTGCGAAGGAAGGTGATTCCACTGCTAACATGGAGGAGTTACTTAAAAGCGGAATGGGTTTTCTTTCAAACCTATATAAAGTGGCAACTGGCAAAGAGATCAGCATAAGCAGTCACCTGGCAAATATCGATCCGGAGACAAAGGAGGTAACGCTGAAGTTTCGGGTTGGGGAATAGTGGAGTGGAGAGCAGAGAGCAGAGAGCGGAGAGCGGAGAGTGTCTATAACTTCACTACTTTTTTCATTGAGGTTTTATCATCTATTGTTATACGAAAGAGGTATATGCCTTTGGCGAGGTCATGCATATCAATTACAATTTCTTGTTGACCTGGTTGTTCATTAGTAAATAGGTATTGTTTCCGGCAAATGCCGAAGGTATTGAATATCTTGATAGAAGCCATTCCGAAATGAGATGATTGATAAGCTAAAACTGCAAAGTCTGATACCGGGTTTGGAAAGATATTACCACCAAATTCGGATTCAATATTTTCAATGGATAATGCACAAATTTCTGATACTTCTTTTACGCTAAAACAACCTGGTGCATTATGATGGATTTCTACGGTACCATTGGGATTGGCAATGTAATCACAAATGCTTTCAACTGCACAGGTCGATAGTGAGTCATTATATGAAATATCAATATCCTCAATCAAAGAGGCATCAATACTTGCCAATTCAGCCAAACTCCGAAGATTTTTATTTTCACTAATCGTTATATCACCTTCAATTGAGGTCAAACTGGCAAAACCTGCTAGTGTACTCAATGCCGGATTATCAGATAGATACAAATCGCCTTTTATGGAAGGAATATTATTCAATCCAACCAGACTAGGTAAAAGGACATTCTCTTTGATACTTAGATAGGTTATTGGTGATGTAATACCTTGAAGCCCAATTAGGCTGGTTAAGTTGTTATTGTTACTAAGATATATACCTCCTCCGATAGAATCAATGTTATCTAATCCAATCAGATTCTTCAATTTTGCATTGGTCGTAATATTGATTCCACTACCCAATTTTGTTACGTTTTTTAATGGTGCCAGGCTTTCAAGTTCTTGATTACTACCTATCATCATGCTCCATCCAATTATTGATAACTTTTCTAAACCATTTAAACATAAGAGTGAATCGTTACCACTTAATTCTAGGTCTCCTCCGATATATTCTAAATTTTCCAAGGAAATCAAATCAGGAAGGGATCTATTTGCTCTTATCTTAAGAGTTTTATTTATTGTCTTAATATTTTCAAGCCCCTCAAGGCTCTTCAAGGCAATATTATTGTATAACTTAAGTGTTCCTCCAATTGAATCTACTCCCTCCAATCCATTCAAATTGATTAGCGATTTGTTTTCAGTTATCCAAACACTACCAGTGTATGTTAGATTTCCCAAACCTTTAAGGTTAATCAAGCTTTGATTTCCCTCAATTGATATCAATCCTCCAATGGTGTCAATGTTTTCTAATCCCATAATATTAGTCAATGATTCATTCCACCCAAGGTGAAATGCACTCCCGATATATACCAAACCATCCAAACCATCCAAACTAATAAGTGAAGGATTGCCAGAGCTAGGAGTAGATTGTCCAATATTTAGACTTCTTTGAATTCTTGATAAATTTTCCAAGCCTTTTAAATCAGTAAGGGAATCATTATGAGATATACTTAATTTACCGCCAATTGAATTCAACTTTGTAAGTCCTGATAAACTTGATAATGAATGATTTTGATATATGTGAAAATCACCTGCAATTGATATTACACTATCAAGGCCCAATAAATTTGGCAGTAGATTATTTTTAGAAATATTAAGATATCCAGCAATCGAAGTAATATTTCTCAGAGCCACTATACTATTCAAAGCTGGATTAGATGAAATGACTATATCACCACCTACCGAATTTATATTATCCAAACCAGATAAATTAGCAAGGGATAGATTAGACACAGAAATACTCCAGTCTCCTATTTTAAGATGATTTTGAATTGAAGTAAGACTTTCAAAGCCAGTTAAATCAATAAGAAAATCATTTTCATAAATCATAAGACTCTCACCAATAGAAGTCAAGTTAGTTAAACCTACTAAACTTGATAAAGAATCATTATAAGTTATTATTAGTCTTTCACCAATTGCAGTTAAAGCAAACAAGCTATCTAGGTTTTTAATGTTACTTGACATCAAAGAATTACCCCCAATAACAACATCCCCCTCTATCTCCGTGCAACCGGGATAATCGTTCTGAAAATTATCAATCTGTTCCTGTGTAGTAAAGGTAATACCATCCGGCAGGCAAGATTGACCAGATAATAGGGTAAAACACAAAATCATGATAAATGCAAGGAATAGCTTTTTCATAACAATAAATTTTTTTTATTTAAACAAAGTAACAACTTTTTCGTCTATAATGAAAACAAAAAATCAAAATGGCGTATTGGGAAGAGTTTGCGGAATGGATGGGTTTCATATCTGAAAGCGAAGAAGTATTGAAGAAGGCAGTGGATAGCAAACAGATGACAGCAGACTGTGGACTGTCGACTGAAGACTGTGTACTGATGACTGAAGACTCATCTCTCACCTCTCACCGCTCAACACTTCCCTACCCCCCTGCTTTCTTCACCTTATAGCCCATTCCTACAAGCATCCCAAGCACCTTCTCCCGGTGATCCCCCTGAATTATAATCTCATCATCCTTTGCCGACCCACCAGTTCCGCATTTGCCCTTGAGTAATTTTCCCAGATCAGACAGATCATCTTCAGAACCAACAAAACCGGTAATCAGCGTTACAACCTTGCCTTTTCGCTGTTTCCGGTCGAGCCAGATTTTAAGCTGCTGCTGATTGGGAGGCAAGGTTTCCAGTTGATCTTCCGATCCATCGTTGTACTGGTAATCAGGGTTTGTGGAATAGACGATATCCCCAAAGGATTTTTTCTTTTTCGCCATGTGTTCTGATATTTTTTTGGCAAAGATAACATCCTGTTGATTTGGTCTGTCAGGCTTAAAAGTTAAAAGAAAAATGCAAGACAATAGATAAAGTTAGGAAATCCCCCTGAATCCCCCTTTGGGAAAGGGGAACGTACGAAAACCTGCCAATGTTATGATTCATTTGAATATCGAATATTCCATATTTTCCTGGCTCAGCGTAACGTTGATCAGTTTGGTAAACTGCCCGGTCGGATTTGCAACCCGACCGACCCCCTAACAACAATATGCCTCATAAACACAGACCAATTGAATGAAAAAAGAACATGCTTTTCACACTAACCCGCAATTCCAGAAATATCCACTGCCCGTGATCCATCAAAATCCAACATGGCATTAATCAGTATAAACTTTTGGAATTTGCTCAGGTCGATCAACCGGATATCTTCTTCTCCAATCAAACGCTTCCGGAGTAAATTTTCACGCTGTGTTCCCCGAAGTAGCGGCCTGCCTGGCGTTATCCAGTTTGTACCATCCCAAAAAATAATGTTGCAAAAGGAGGTATCGGTTACCTTTCCATCTTTAATGATGAGCACATCATCAGCATCGCCTTTTTGTTTCATCAATTCCTCAAAAATACTTCTGTCGTTGTATTTATAGCTGTAATCAATCTGATCGGCATGAACAATTTTAAGTGATTCGATAGTTTTGATTCTATAAGGTTCGAACCCGACCATTTCAATTTTTTCGCGGTAGGTTACCCTGCATTTAAAGATGCCGTTTGATACGTTTGCAGGAATGTGAATATTACCTTGAAGGCCCACTTCATCATCAAAACCAAACAAATCCCTTCGCGAACGGTTCATGCGTTCCTGATGTAGCGGCAAATTGATTAACCGGCCATTTTCTACCTTTATGGTTTCAAGCAAAAGGCACATAAATTTTCTGTATTAGTTCATCATACTCTTTTACCGGATCGCTCATGGATGTTATTCCGCCCCCGCTTTTAAAATACAACTGCCCGAAATCTTTCTCGATGAACCTGATCATTACAGCGCTCTCCAGGGTATTTCCGTCATATACGCCAAAGATTCCGGTATAATAATTCCGCTTATAGTTTTCGGCTTTCGCAATGATTTCGACCGTTTTGGATTTTGGCGCTCCC
Organism: Bacteroidota bacterium; assembly: GCA_013203545.1. Classification (GTDB taxonomy): domain Bacteria; phylum Bacteroidota; class Bacteroidia; order Bacteroidales; family 4484-276; genus JABMQA01. Next base: position 2,407 of record JABMQA010000273.1, on the reverse strand, counting down.
GTAATCGAACCGGCAGGTAATAGTTGCAAAATCCGTTCGGCCAGGTTATTTTCAAAACCTTCAGGTAGGTTTCCCACAATTTTTGAACTCATCTGAAGCAACTCACCCTTGTGGGTTTTCAGCTTTTCGATATACCTGAATTTCTCAACCCTTACATCCTCCGAAACCATACTCAGGTCGTTTCTGATCAAATCTACGATAGTGTGATGTTCGGCGGTCTCTTTTGCATCGGCCAACAGTAATTTTTCTGCATTCGGAATGGTGGCATCAATGGTACCTTTCATAGGGTAGGATGAAATTTTCCCTTCTTCAATCCTGATAAATGGTTCCGGTGAAAACACCACAAACTGATCCCTGAAAAAGAGTTTGTATTTTGCCTTGCTGTGAAAATAGATATCCCACAAGCCAAGTGAGGTTTCAATTTTACTTTTAAAGGTAAGGTTTAGCAGGTAGGAATTGCCATAACTAATTTCTGTAATGACTTTTCGAAAGGCCTCCCGGTATTCATTATACGAAGGCGGGTATGATATGAATTGAAAGTCAGGAAGTACATCCTGTTCATTTTTAATATTTTGGTGGGATGGGGTTTGGTAAAATATATTGTCGGGCATTTCATCCAATGGAAAAACTTCCGGCTTCGCCATATTGTAATCGATTACGAATAAAAATGCTTTCCTTTGAGCGGCAAAAGCATTTACCTTTGTGATGAAATTGTTTAACATTTATCCGGTTTATTATGCGAATTTTTCTGGTTGACAACCATGATTCATTTACTTACAACCTTGTAAATATGCTTCGCAAAGTTAGTAATCTCCGGTTTGATATCTACTACCCCGAACAGGTAGACATAAAAAATATTGAACACTACGATAAAATCCTATTCTCGCCGGGGCCGGATATACCGGTTAAAGGTGATATAATGTACAGGATCATCGACACCTACGGTACAAGCAAAAGCATGCTGGGTGTCTGCCTGGGTTTTCAGGCCATCTGTTTATATTTCGGGGCCACACTCGAAAACATGCAAACAGTTGTTCATGGTAAATCATTTCAAACAAACATCAGTCTTCCTGTTGATAAATTGTTTTATGGAATTCCCGATCCATTCAGGGCCGGCTTATATCACAGTTGGAGGGTATCGTCAAAATCGTTCCCTGAAGTGCTACGGGTTACAGCCAAATCCGTCAGCGGAACAATCATGGCTGTGTCTCACAATGAATATGACATCAAGGGGTTTCAGTTTCATCCTGAATCAATCCTGACCCCCGAAGGGGAGAAAATTATAATGAACTGGCTGGAAATCAAATCGCCCACGTTGTCAGTCCCTGGGTAGTAAATTCATACCTTTTTACGGTTCCACCAAACGACTCAAGAATTTTTATGACTTCTGTTCTGGAATTTTCAGGACAATAAAAGATCATAAAGCCCCCACCTCCGGCACCGGAAATTTTTCCTCCGGTGGCTCCCTTCGATTTGGCTGCCTGGTATATTTCATCAATCATCGGATTGGAGATACCTTCAGCCATCCGTTTCTTATGCTCCCAGCCGAAGTCAAGTATCTCACCGATTTTTTCGAGTTCGCCTTTCAGGATGGCCTCCTTCATCAAAACAGCCTGTCGTTTAAGCTGATGCATGGCATCGATTGATTTCTGGTTTTTGCTGGTTACATTTTTACTTTGCGCCTCGATGATCTTTGACGACAAACGGCTTGTTTCGGTATAATACAATACAATGTTGTATGCCATTTCGTTAAGGTAATTACTCCGGATACGCAATGGATTAACAATCACTTTATCATCTTTGGAAAACTCCATAAAATTTACCCCGCCAAATGTTGCGGCATACTGATCCTGCTTACCTCCGGCCATATTCAGGTCAACCCTTTCGATTTCATAGGCCAGGTGTGCCAGGTCGTACTCACCCAAAGGCAGGCGCAACCATTCGGCAAAAGCGCCAAGAACGGTTACAACCAAAGTGGAAGATGTTCCCAAACCCGATCCGGGAGGGGCATCCACAAACGTGGTCAATTTAAAGGAGAGGGCCCTTTTTTCAAAATCCCGTACTACCCTATTGTAAATCCCTTTCAAAAGATCGAGGTTGCCATCAATGACCAGCTCTTTTATACTATCAAAGGTTAAGGTCTGCCCTTTGTCGATTGAACTGAAAATGATTTTATTGTCCGTCCTTGGTTCGATGGTGGCGTATGCATACATGCTGATGGTAGCATTAAGGATGGCCCCGCCATACAGATCGGAATACGGGGCTACATCAGTTCCCCCACCCGCCAGTCCTAACCTGAGCGGAGCTTTGCTTCGATATATCATTGTAATAAACTTTGTTTTATTTAATACCTATATTGCTGGAAAAGAAGGGAGTCTTCAGTCTTCAGTCTTCAGTCTTCAGTCTT
>JABMQA010000272.1 GCA_013203545.1 Bacteroidota bacterium | reverse complement strand
GGATAAACTGTTAGCACCATATCATCTGTAAAATCATCAGCACATGGATCAGATGCAGTTGCAGTAAGGCTTAGCGTAATCAAACCATTTGCAATATCATCTTCTCCTGGAGTATAAACAGCATCCAGTAAAGTTGCGTCATCAAACGTTCCATCACCATTTGTAGTCCATAATGCAGCGGAATAATCAGAAGCAATACCGCCCAGGGTATAGCTCTCATTCTCACATATGATCGCATCCTGGCCTGCTTCGACAAGTGGCAGTAACTGTATGGTTAGTGTCATCGTATCAGAAACAAATCCAGCACAGGGATTAAACGAGTGGGCTGTAAGGATCAATTTGACGGTACCATCAATGACATCTGACATACCAGGAGTATATGTTGCATTAACAAGGAGGGAATCAGCAAATGAACCATCACCACTATAGGTCCATTCTATGAAAGAATAACTATCTACAGTAGCATCTGAAAGGGTATAACTGTCACCTTCACATATGGTCTTGTCCTGTCCGGCGTTGGCTTCAGGTAAAGATTGATAGGTCATCGTCATCTGATCTGTTGCCATCTGAGTAGCTGGTGCGATGGGATAAGCTGTCAGCGTCAGGATAGAAAAGCCCTGGGAAATATCTGAATTCCCCGGGTTGTAGGTCGGATCCACCAAAGTAGGATTATCAAACACTCCATCACCTGAAGCTGTCCAGCTAACAGCACTGTAATTCGTTGATGAAGCATCAGATAATGTGTAGCTGTCGTCCTCACAAATCGTGGCATTACTGCCGGCATTAGCTGTTGGGTACAGGACTTCAATAGTTAATAACATTATATCCTCGAAAGAAATGACACATGGGCTTAATGGGGAGCAAAAGAGGGTCAATTGCACCAAACCGCTGCTAATGTCCTCAGTCGATGGTGTGTAAACAGGATTAGGAATACCTGGATTACTAAATGCACCACTTCCGCTCGTCGTCCAGCTTATTGAATAATAATTCACCGCCGAAGCATCGGAAAGGCTGTAAGTTTCGCCTTGTATTATCGTAGCATCTTCACCGGCATTGGTTTCAGGTAAAAACTGATACGTTAATGTCATCTGGTCAGATGCGGTTTGTGTTGCAGGTGGGATGGGGTAAGCTGTTAGTATCAGCGTAGAAAATCCTTGTGTAAGGTCTGTATTACCCGGAGCATAAGTTGGATTCAAGGAGGAAGGATCATCAAACATTCCATTACCGGATGTTGTCCAACTTATTGCACTGTAACTGGAGGCTATAGCATCTTCTATGTTGTAGGAGTCTCCTTCACAGGTAGTGATATCTTTGCCCAGGTCAACTTCAGGTGGATCACTAGTCAGCACATTGTCATTCAAACATCGAACAGAAAATCCGGATGGTTTTGAACCATTGTTTCTACCAATATTGTCATTATTATGGTAGGCGCTTCTAACCCAGATATCATTGCCTATAGTTGTAGAAGACCAAAAATCTGCGTGAGTACCAAGATAGTAAAATGAATTGCTTAACGTATGTCGTCCCCCAGGAAGGGCTGTAAATCCACTCTCATTCGTTGCTCCTGTATTTGGTGATAACCAATTTAAGGTTCCTGTTTCTTTTACTTTGCTACCAGCAGCACCATCACCACCAAGGAAATCAACTAAATATTGCCATTCATTATCTGCAGGAATATGCCATCCATCAATGCAAATACCTTGCGAGCCTTGCTGTGTAGTATATTGCATTATCTCGTTCCACTGGTACATACCGCCATAAGTTTCACAATTAACTGGGTTGTTATCAAAGCAATATTTTTCAATCATGCTATTATTAACCATTGGTTCACCGCCATTGATACGTGTTCCTATATTCAGGTTTTCTGCCATCCAGCATTGAGTGCTAATTTGTATGGTGTTGTAAGATTGTCCATCGCGAGGATCGATAATGGGATCACCTCATTGCCAGTTGGTTTGATCAGTGACTGTGATATAATCTTCCTTGATTTCGGAAACCACATTATTACTATCAGCAACAGTTAACTTAACCGTATAGATACCTGTTTGTGTATAGGTCCAGATGGGATTTTGCTCCTCAGAATCAATCACACCATCATTATCAAAATCCCATTGCCATGAGGTAATCAGTCCTATTGAATGATCGCTGAATTGAACCTGCAGTGGAGCAAGCCCATAAACTGGTTCAGCTTGAAAATCTGAAATTAATCCTGACCAGTCATATAATTCCTGAATTTCAAGATCACTTAAAACACATTTGTAAAACCTGATGTCATCTAATCCTCCATAAAAATATGAATCATTTTGACTATTCAACCTTTGTTTCCTACCAAAAGTCAACCTTCTGTTTGATTGAAGGTGGGGCATATTTCCGCTTCCTCCATTAATACTGCCATCCAACTGGCCATCAATGTATAAACGTAGTGTATTATTCCCGTTATCCCTAACAAAACTGATTAAATGTGGTATTCCATCAGCGAGGGAATAGGTAGATGCAATATAATACGGTGTATCAGCAATTAAAATCTGAACATGTCCATCATTAAGATAATTAATAGCATAATCATTATATATTGAACCACCATAATTAATAATCCTTCTCTCATAACCTGATCCTGTCCACTCTGATTTTATCCAAACAGTTATTGTAAAATCCTGGTTATTGAAATCGAAAACCGGATCAAACGGAATAATCACATAATCATCTGTTCCATCAAAAGAATATGCACTTTCGCTGATTCCAAACCGATCATTTGTCAATATGGCACCATTTACAGTACCATTATGATTATTTCCACTTTCATCGTTAGCATTTCCATTAAAAGGATAATAGGCAACTAACCCATCCGAAGATACAGTAATATAATCCTCCTTCATTTCAGTATCTTGATTTGTTCCATCACTAACTGCTAAAGAAACCGAATATATTCCTGGTTCGGTGTAAATCCATTCTGGATTCTGTTCCTCGGAATCAATCACACCATCATTATCAAAGTCCCACTCCCAGGTTGATGACGATGCGGTGGTTAGATCTGTAAACTGAACATTAAGTGGTGCGTCGCCACTGGTGGGTGTTGCAGAAAAATCTGCTTCAAACGGATCAATGATGTCGGTTACATTTAAATCATCAAGCAAACCAGTCATCTGTGACGGATCATTAAGACCACTGTTCCCAATGTACAGGTAATTGTAATCGAACATACCAACAGGTATTTCCCATTGACGTTCACCTACCAGGGCTTCACTATCATCAAACGTTTTTAAAATCAGAAGATTTCCATATTTTGTGAGCGTGGATGTGTACCAATTATTGAAAACATAGGAAATAAAACCTGTTGAATCGGGTCCAGTACCTCCGGGATTAACATCACCCATACTTGGTGACCATACCGAACCATCAGTGTAAAAAGCATAGGGTCGAATATAGGGAACTGAAAACTCAGTCCCTCCACCTGTCCACCCGACCTGCAACCACACACCGCTCTCGGGCATATTTGGCCTTCCTACGAATCCATCCACATCAGATACTAATCCTAGTGATATCCAACAATTGTTTGTTTTACTGGTCACGTAATGGCGAAAAGATACTTTAAAATCGCTGTTATTGGTTTCAATCGGAAGATAATAATCCTGGTTTACATCTCTTTTAGCGTGCCATGAAAGCATTCCTCCCTGGTCTGGTGTCCAAAATATATCACCGGAACAGTTTGTAATCCAGTCAGGGTTCGTTGCAAAGTCGTTGAAATAAGGTAATGAGACCGGGGCAAAGGTACTGGTGATATAGTCTTCTTTGATCAATATGCACTCAAACATTCCGTCTGACACCTTTAGAGAAACACTATAGAAGCCTAGTTCGTTATAAGTCCATATGGGGTTTTGCTCATAGGAATCAACCGTGCCGTCGTTATTGAAATCCCATTGCCAGGATATTGGGTCCATGGTTGAAAGGTCTGTAAATTGTACCTGCAATGGCACAGGTCCTGAGGCTGGGGCTGCACTAAAATTTGCATCAATGATGGGCTCAATTTCATTATTTATGCAACGTACACCAAATCCATACTTTTTATCTACATTTCTTAGATAAAGGTTATCAAATCCACTATGAAATTGTCTGTAATATGCAAGATTAGACCATGGATATTCTGATGAAGACCAATACCTTGAACTATTTCCTTTGCCACTAAACCATCCACTTTGATACCTGTCACCACCGAGTTCTACTGAAAATCCGAATTCGTTTGATCCATTACCAGTGGTTATTTTTAACTTTTTCCCAACATCAAAACCATGCCAACTTATCTGATCCCATGTTGGATCACCGATAGCATACTGGCTGTCAACCATTCCCTCCAGTACTTTCCATTCATCATTTGATGCAACATGCCATCCTTCAGGGCAAATGCCTTGCGCGCCGGTCACTTTTACATATTGCATCATCTCATCCCACTGGTAAAGGCCTCCAAACGTCTCGCAGTTAACCGGATCATCTTCATAACAGTATTTTTCAATAATGTTGTTGTTTGTCATTTCTTCTATTCCATCTATCCTGGTGCCTATATTAATATTTTCTGCCATCCAGCATTGTCCCCCAATCTTCACTGTTGCATACGTTTGGTCATCCCGATTGTCAAATAAAGAATCACCACATTGCCATGAAGAGCCATCAATAAAAATATAGCCTTCCTTGATTAAAGTATCTGAAGTTAATCCGTCAGAAACTATTAATGAAACAGCGTACAACCCAGGTTCAGTGTAGGTGAATTCAGGATTTTGTTCATAGGCATCAACGACACCATCATTATCAAGATCCCATTCCCATTGTGTGGGTGAGCCTGTGGATAAATCAAGAAGATGCACCTCCAGGGGATTATTTCCAGATGTTGTATCAGCAGTAAAGTCAGCCACCAATCCGACCGGTGGCGGTGCAGGAATTTGTGAATTATAAAAATTCTGTCCTTTTGATGAGACCGGTGATGACGTTGAATTTAAATCGTAAATATTCCCATAAGAAAAGGAAATAATTACAATTAATGCGCTTGTCAGGTAAGATTTAAAGTTTTTCATTTCTTATTGTGTTGGTTATTAATCTATACAATTTTACCCCAAATTCCCCACTCCACCAAGCCTTTTCCTCCCCATTGTCCTAAAGATCACCTGCACAGTACTAACAATTATCCCCACCGTACCAATCCATTTTTTATTTGCCCAACATCCAAAAATTTCCGATCTTGCAAAACAATTCAAACCCGTTAATGAAAATTCTGAAAACCCTCATACTTAATGCCTGGTTTCTGGCTTTACTGCTAAGCATTGTCGTGATTGTTCTTTTGCCCGACCTTTTCGATAAATACCAGATTGAGGTTGTTGATTCCGGAAGGCTTCCGGATATTAAAAATTCCAAGGTTTATTGCCAGGATCTGGATCATGATGGTTTTAGTGAGAAAGTTTACTCATATGAAGATATTGGGAAACATTCTTTGCAGGTAATTACCTGGGACGGCGGTATGGTAGACCAGTGGAACCTTCCGGGTACTATAATTTTAGGTTCAAACCGCCTGGCTTGTGGTGACTACGATCGTGATGGTTTCGATGAGGTATATACCTTTTATGAAAGATCCGATACGGTTTTCCTTTATTGCATCGAACCGATGGATACGATTAGTCCGCTTATGTTTGAAAATATGATGGTCTGCCGCCTTAGCCATCGATACGCTGGACCCGATCCTTTGATTGTCAATGTAGAGTTTCAGGATATTAATAATGATGGCAAGGGTGAATTGGTATTTGTAATAAATTCAGGCCAGGCGAGATTCCCACGAAATGTATTTATTTATGATCTCTTCAGGGATACTTTGCTCAAATCACCTGACTATGGATCTGTACCTAATGAGAGCCTGAGTCTTATTGATTTGGATAGTGACGGAAAAAAAGAAATATATGGGGGGGCAAAGAGCTTCAGGGCAGGTACACGATAGCCTGGGTTAAAAGTATAGTGATTACAACACCTGGCTGATGGTGTATGATCATGACCTGAAACTTCGATTTGAGCCTGTGGAGTTTCCGGGTTTTCTGAGTTATCTGGAAGTAAGGCCAATTGGTATAAACAATTCCAATCTGTTGGCCTGTCTTTACAACCATTGTGGGCCAAAAAAGAATTTTCCGAAATTGTTTTTGGTGGATGAAAATGGAGAAATCGTTAACGAGCATAATTTCCCTGAATCTTCAAAAATAACACGTTCACTTTGTATTGCGGATCATGATGGAAAAACCCGGTTTAATATTGTTGGAGCTGATGGGCACATATCTGTTTTTGATCGTGACCTTCAGCTGGTGAGTGAGCAGGATCTTAAATATTCTGTTTATACCAAGTCATCCTTGCATACCGACCTTAACAATGATGGCGCTAAGGAATGGATTTTTACAACAAGTGATCAGGGACTGTTGATTACAGATGGTGATTTTAAAAACCCGGTTATTTTACATCATCATTTTCCACTATGTGCTAAAAATTCTCCAATTATTATGAACGGGAAAGACATACCATCATTATTCCTCTATTATGATGATGAATACCTCACCATCCGGTACAGTAAAAACCCAATGGCTCCCCTTCGCTTCTTGATATACTTGGGGATTTACCTGGCCATCTGGTCGTTTATTCTGCTCATCCAAAAACTACAAATGATCCGGATTAGGAACAATGAAAAGATCCATAACCAGATCGTAAACCTGCAGTTAAAAAGCTACCGCAACCAGATGGATCCGCATTTCACCTTCAATGTGTTTAACACAATGGCCGGTAAAATAAGGAAAGAGAGCCCGGATAGTTATAAGGCCTTCATAGAGTTTTCGAATCTCATTCGTAAGATACTGCTCTCATCCGACAGTATTACACGAAGTATCGAAGATGAGTTAAGCCAGTTGAAGAGTTACCTGGAGTTGGAAAAACTGCGCTTTGCTGATAGAGTCAATTATGTAATTCAGGTGGGTGACGAAGTGGATCAGGACATGCACATCCCAAAGATGGTTTTACAAACCTATGTGGAAAACGCGGTCAAACACGGCATCAGGCATAAGCCGGATAGCGGAACGGTCAGTATTCAGATCAGAAAGCAAAATAATGCCATTTCCATTGAAATCAAGGATGATGGCGTTGGAAGGGAAAAAGCAAAGGAGTTGGCAACGGACAGTACCGGCTTTGGCTTGAAATTGATGGATAATTACTTCCACCTTTTTAACGAATACAACGTGGTGAAAATAAAACACGAAATTATCGACCTGTATGATGAACAAAACAATCCGGCAGGTACAAAAGTTAAGATTTTAATACCTTTGAATTTTAGCTATAAATTGAAAAAGCATGGGAAAAGATAAAATAACTGCTGTTATAGTAGATGACGAGCAAGAGGCTATAAACTACCTGTGTGATTTACTGAAGGAGCACCGGGATATTAGCCTGACTGGCCGGTTCACTGATCCTGTAAAAGCCATTGAAGAGATTCAGGTGTCCCTGCCGGATGTCCTTTTTCTGGATGTGCAGATGCCGGAAAAATCAGGTTTTGATGTGATTAGAGAAGTCCGGTCTGATACTTACCTGCCACACATTATTTTCACAACCGCCTTTGAAAAATTTGCCATCCGTGCCATCAAATATGCTGCTTTCGAGTACCTCGTCAAACCGATCAATCCGTTTGAACTGGAAGCTGCCGTTCGAAAGCTTTGCGATACCGGTTACCAAAGCAACATGGCGCATAATTACGCTAAACTTTTTTCGGGACTAAAGGAGCCTGTCCCTTTAAAGTTTAATACCAGCAACGGGTTTGTTGTAATCAATCCTGCCGAGATCATATACCTTGAAGCCAGCCGCAATTATTGTGAAATCCACCTAACAGGAAACCGGATGGAACTGATGTCGCTTAACATGCTGCAGGTCATCAATCAATTGTCCGGGAATTCCTTTTTCAGGATCAGCCGCTTTAACACAGTCAACCTGAAATTTTTACACAAGGTTAACAGGATTAAAAAGGAGTGTTATTTACTCGCCGATGGTCTGCCGGTTGTTTTAAAAATATCGGTGGAGAGGGTGAGGGAGTTGGAGTGGGTGTTTGGGAACCAGTAATGATTTTCATTTTTCATCGAATTTCTCAAATTTGTGTGAATGGTATTAAAAATACTTATTTTTGCACCCAATGTCCACTTATTTTGGACATACTATGCGCTATTATGACAGCAATCGAACAAATCAGGGTTCAGATCGATAAAGAAGTTTTTGATTATTCTCAGCTTATGCATGCCCTCTCCGGATACAAAAAACCCAGGGATGTGGTTACTAATTTAATTGGACAGGGTAAGATCATACGTATCAAAAAGGGGCTTTACATATTTGGTGAATTGTGGCGCAGAGCATCTGTTGAGCCGGCATCCTTAGCCGGTTTGATATTCGGCCCCTCTGCCATTAGTCTCGAATATGCCCTGGCATGGCATGGCTTGATACCGGAGAGAGTTGCTGTTGTTACGTCGGTTACCACCGGCCGCTCACGGGAATTTAATACCCCATTGAAGAGGTTTACATACACGCATCTCGGGTCTGAGAAGTTTGCTGTAAGCATTGTCAGACACGTATGCAACTCAGGGGGCTTTATGATGGCTGAGCCGGTGAAAGCTCTGGCTGACAAGATCTGGACCGATAAGCGATGTAAGCCGAACTCCGCTGGCTATTTTAATGAATATCTTTTTGATGACATGAGAATTAATGAAGATATTCTCAAGGATGCTTTGATCTGTGATGAAATGGATATTGTGGAGAGTGCATATCATTCGAGAAAAATTAACCTGTTGTTTTTGTTTCTAAAAAAAAGATTTGGATTTAACTGATGGATAAATTGCTAGAAAGTTTGTTGCCGCAACCAAGGCCCCAAACGCAGGAAGGTATGGTAAATGCCATACGGGAAATCATGCAGTCGCTGGCTTTGCTGGGACTCTGGCGTACGAAATTCTTTGAACATGCTGCTTTTTATGGTGGTACAGCACTCAGGATATTGTACGGGTTAGACAGATTCTCAGAAGATCTGGATTTTTCACTTTTGAAACCATCTGTTGATTTCAGTTTTCAAAGCTATGGGGATGCATTGCAGAACGAATTACTGGCATATGGGTTTCTTGTGCAGTTTGAAACAAAGGTTAAATCAACCCAAACGGAAATTGAATCTGCTTTTTTAAAGGCAAATACGTATCAACAATTATTAGTAATTGAAGCACCGCAGGCCATACTGCAATCCACAAACCGTCAGGCAATTCTCAGAATCAAGCTCGAAGTGGACACCAATCCACCTGCCGGATTCGATACGGAGCTAAAGTATGTATTTACACCTTTGCAATTTGCCGTTCGTTCTTACACCCTTCCTTCTTTGTTTGCAGGTAAAATGCATGCTTTGTTGTTCCGTAAATGGAAAAACAGAGTTAAGGGTCGGGACTGGTATGATTTTGCATGGTATGCATCAAAGCATCGAGAGTTAAACCTTCATCACCTTGAAATGCGGATGCGCCAATCCGGCGATTTCGATGCAGATCGTCCTCTCTCGCCTGAACTTTTTCATTCCATGCTTGATCAGACCATCAATCAATTAAATGTTGACCTGGCAAAAAACGAGGCTGTCCCGTTTATATCGGATCCCCGAATCCTGGACCTGTGGAGCCATGATTATTTCAGGGCTGCTGCCAGGCAAGTTGTCCTGGTTTAATCTAAGGAGTGTCATTTACTTGCTGATGGTCTGCCGATGATACTAAAAATTTCGGCGGACAGGGTGAAGGAGTTGGAGGGGGTGTTTGGGGCGATATAATCAATTGCATCCGTGGTTCCTAAAAAAATGGGCTTCCGGGGAAATTGTTTATGTCAACAGATTTCAAGTTGGGGCTTTTAGTGAACCTTGGCCTGGAAAGCCTTGAACATAAACGGCTGGTCCGGTTCTGATCATCAAAAATTAAGTCATCGAATTACGCTAATTGAACGAATTAAAATTCGTTTAATTCGTTC
>JABMQA010000271.1 GCA_013203545.1 Bacteroidota bacterium | reverse complement strand
TCATTATTTAGTATTCAATATTCGATATTTCTTTCCTTTTTTAGCGTGTACTCTTATTGAAGCCATCGATTTTACCATTAGTAATTCACCTACTGGTTAGGGCCTACAAATGTAAGGTCAATTTTTTCGATGAGTTTATCACCGGTGTACACCCCCAGTTGGATGGGTATTTTTCCCTTCACATCCGCTTTATCAAGGAAAACAAAAAACACCCCTTCTGTTGAGGATGCAGCTTTAACTTTCATCGGTCCGGCAGCCATAACAATTTTGCCATCATGTGAAAGCAATTGGATGCGAATGGGAAATTCTTCACGCTTTTTGTTGACAACTTTGATATTGTACAAATTGGTTATCCGGTCGTTGTCCTGTTCCTGAAACAACAATCCCGGTGTGCGCAATATGGTTGTTTCCACATCCGTACGATTGAACAAAAGCATATTCAGGAAAACAAACAACACCACCAACACCGAAATATATGCAATCAGACGGGCATTTAAACGGAGCTTTTTTCCTGTGGAAATCCCCCTTTCGGAGTCGAAACGGACCAAACCTTTGGGCATACCAACCCGGGTCATGGTTTGATTACAGGCATCGATACACGCAGTACAGTTTATACATTCGAGTTGGGTACCATTCCGGATATCAATGGCAGTAGGACATACCTGGACACATGCATGGCAATCAATACAATCGCCTTTCTCCGATCCCTTCCTGTCCTCACCCTTCCTGAAATTTGCCCTGGGTTCACCTCTTATATAATCATAAGCTACAACAATTGAATTTCTGTCGAGTAACACACTCTGCAAACGACCATACGGACAAAGCAGTACACACACCTGCTCCCTGAACCAGCTATACACAAACATCAAAAAACCGGATAATGCGAGAAAAGCAATAAAGGCTGCCCTGTTTTCAGAAACAGGTTCCTGCATCATTATAAAAAGTTGATCAGTACCGATAACCCACGAAAAAAGTGTTAATGCGATAATGAATGCTATTGCAAGAAAAATGGAATATTTAACAATCCGCTTCCAGATTTTTTCAAAAGTGAGGATTGCCTCTTTTGCCAGTCTTCGTTGATCCCGTGCGTCACCATCAATCCAATATTCTATTTTCCGAAAAACCATCTCCAGAAAAAGGGTTTGCGGACATGCCCATCCACACCACAACCGGCCAAACGAAACTGTAAAAACAACAATGAACACGATGAGCGTTAACATCATTACCGCAAAAATGTAGGTATCCTGGGGCCAGAAGAGTTGTCCGAAGAAAATAAATTTCCGGTTTATCACATCGAAAAGAAAGAAGGGCTCTCCATTCATCCGTATGAATGGCGTTCCAAAAAATACCAGGAGTAAAACCCCGGAAACCATCAAACGGTAATTGTGCAATTTCCCGTGGGGTTTCTTAGGGAATACATATTCACGGTTTCCGTCCTGATCTATCGTTGCTATACTGTCACGAAAAGATTCATTTTTTATGGTTTGTTTTTCCATGCCATTGGTAATTCAAAAATGGATAATTTTTTCATTTTATTTCATAAATTCGGAAATAGTTTGTCAATTCCACAATACTTTATTTGTGATATGATCCCCACTGCTGAAAACCGGCTATTCAGTCAGGTTATTCTACCAGCACACCCTGTGGTTCTTTTGCATTCGGTGGATTGGTACCCTGAAGCTTTTGCAGAATATAACTACTTACCTGTAATATTTTTTCATCGCTAAGCTGATCTTTAAATGGCGTCATACCTTTGGTAGGAACCCCGTTTTTAATTACATCAAAAACGGATGCAACATCACCTGTGCCATGTATCCAGTAATTGTCGGTAAGGTTTGGCCCGATGGCATTTCCTTCACCCAGGGCGCCATGACATGTTGCACAAAGCTTCTCTTTGTAAATTGCCTCGCCGTCAGCCATATCTTCATCGCCTGCAAGAATAACCATATTCAACTGCCCGGATTCTTCATGGTGCTTCTGAACAGATGTTACGGCTTTGGCCATCTGCCTTTCATACTCGGCATCCTGCAAATCACCCAGTTTATAGATGTGATAATAAACAAAATACATTGCTGAGAATATGAGTGATATATACCATAAATAAACCAGCCACGGTGGTATGGGATTATTAAGCTCTTTAATACCATCAAAATCATATTCCAATGGCTTACCATCGTATTTAACTTTTTTGCTATTGTTTTCCATGACGACTTTTTATATTGAAGTTTGACGATTCATTGTTATCCAAATCACTATTTATCGGAGTGTTGCCCATATCCCTGATGAATTCTTTATCCAGATGAAACACATAGTACAGCAACAGCAGGAAAAAGCTGAAGAATATGAATAATCCGATGATCGGGAATATAGCAACTCCATCGATATTTTCCAGGTAGTGAATAACTATTCTCATTTTAATCAAATTTAGTTTTCAACCAATTCACCCTGTGGTTCCCTGGCATTTGGCGGATTGGTGCCTTGCAGGCTGAGAATATAGCCAGCTAATCCGACCATTTGCTCTTCGGAAAGTTGCCCTTTCCAGGCCTGCATACCTTTCAGGATCACACCATCAGCAATTACACCATAGATTTCTTTGGGAGAACCACCGCTGATCCAGTAGCCGTCAGTTAAGTTCGGCCCGATTGCGTTACCCTCTCCAAGTGCGCCGTGACAAACGATGCAACTTCTATCATATATAGTTTTTGCAGCGGCCAGTGCATTTGCATCCGTAGGCAGTGGCATAGGAAGGCCTGAGTGCTTTGGGTTTTCAATGTCCAAATTCGGGTTGGGTGCTGATTTTGAAATATCCGTGCCGAGGCGTTGCAGGTAGGCGATCAATGCAATGATTTGTTTCTGTGGCTCTACCTGGAATCCTGAAGCTACCAATCCATCTGCAATTTCCCCGGCCTGTTTCATAAGATCAGCTTCACTTTGCCGGTCGAAACCATCAGGGTATGGAACTCCCAGGCTTTGCATTACCCTGATTTTTGCCGGCGTGGATGCAATAACCACATCCTTCTCGAAAAGCCACGGATAGGGAGGCATAATGGACTGGACATTCATACCCTGCGGATTCAGCATGTGGTTGAAATGCCATGAATCGGGTTTATACATTTTTCCTGTAACAACCCCGGTACGCGCAAGATCCGGTCCTGTTCGCCTTGATCCCCACAAGAAGGGATGGTCATAAACAAACTCACCTGCCTTTGAATATTCGCCATACCTTTCGGTTTCGGAGCGGAAAGGCCGTACCATTTGCGAGTGACATTGTACACAACCTTCGGCAATATATACGTCACGGCCCTGCAACTCAAGCGGTGTATAGGGTTTAACACTCTCGATGGTCGGGATGTTGGATTTGATCAGGTACATGGGAACAATTTCAACAATTCCACCAATCAAAATCGCAATCAACGCCCAGATGGAGAACAATACCGGTTTTCTCTCCAACCAGGAATGTACCGCTTCACCAAATATCCGCTTCGACGGGGCCTTTTCCAGTGGAGGGGCAGAGGTCTCTTCGTTGTTTTTAAATTCTCCCGAAGCAGCTGTTTTCAACAAATTATATACAAATAATATGGCCCCAATAAAATAAAGCATGCCACCAATGATCCGGGTATGGTACATGGGTATGATCTGGGTGACCGTTTCAAGGAAATTCGGGTAGGCCAGGTAGCCATCGGGCGTAAATTCTTTCCACATCAAACTTTGTGTGATGGCTGCCCAATACAACGGTACTGCATAAAACAGAATCCCAAGTGTGCCAAGCCAGAAATGGGTATTGGCCAATTTTTGAGAATACAATTTGGTATTGAATAGTTTCGGGAACAGCCAGTAAAGCATGGCAAACGTAAGGAATCCGTTCCAGGCTAACACACCAATATGTACGTGAGCAATGGTCCAGTCAGTAAAGTGGCTGATGGCATTCACATTTTTAAGTGACAGAAGCGGCCCTTCCAGGGTTGACATACCATATCCGGTAACAGCCACTACCATAAATTTTAGTATGGCCGAATCGCGGACTTTATCCCAGACACCACGTAATGTCAGCAGGCCGTTTACCATTCCACCCCATGATGGTGCAATGAGCATTATAGAGAAGATTACACCCATGGTTTGTGCCCAATCGGGTAATGACTGATACAACAAATGGTGTGGCCCTGCCCAGATGTAGAGAAAAATAAGAGACCAGAAGTGAAGTATCGACAAGCGGTAAGAGTATATGGGGCGGTTGGCTACTTTCGGAAGAAAATAGTACATCAAGCCAAGATACGGGGTTGTAAGAAAAAATGCCACGGCATTGTGGCCATACCACCACTGTACCAGTGCATCCTGAACGCCCGCATACACCGAATAACTTTTCCACATCGAAACCGGAAATTCGAACGAATTGACCACATGCAATACAGCAATTGTAATAAATGTAGCCAGGTAAAACCAGATGGCAACATACATATGTTTGACACGTCTTACAACGATCGTCCCGATCATATTCCAGCCAAAAACCACCCAGATCAAAGTGATAGCAATGTCAATCGGCCATTCAAGTTCGGCGTACTCCTTTGAAGTGGAAAACCCCAGTAGTAAGGTTACGGCAGCAGCAACGATAATCAATTGCCATCCCCAAAAATGAATCCAGCTCAACAGATCATTGAACATCCTGGTCTTCAACAAACGTTGCATGGAGTAATAAACCCCCGTAAAAATAGCATTGCCCACAAAAGCAAAAATCGCCGCATTGGTATGTAAGGGGCGCACCCTGCCAAAGGAGGTATATTCCAGGCCAAGGTTAAAGGCCGGAAATACAATCTGTAAAGCAGCCAGCAAACCCACTAAAAATCCAACAATCCCCCAAAACAGGGTAGCGTAAGCAAAATACTTTACAATTTTGTTGTCATACGAAAAGTACTGGTGTTCCATAATCCTTTTTTTTCATTAAAATTTATTTTTCCTTTTGATTAGGTTTTTCATCTGATGCTGTTTTTGAAATCTCAGTGTGATCATCGACAACATCAACAGGCGGGTCATCATCAAACAAAATCCTCACGGATGGTGTATAATCGTCTTCAAACTGGCCGCTTTTTGTCGCCCAATAAAAGGCGATCAGAAAACCAGAAGCCATTACAAGACTGATTATGATGAGAATAAAAATTACTGACATAATATATTTAAGTATCCGATTACTGAAATGACAAAGGTAGAATAAAATTACAAAAGCAATGAATGTGAATGTTTGAATTTTTTAATTTTTACTTGGTCTAAATAGGGGTGCGTTTGAAGGTTTCAGGTTGTAAAAAGAGGGCGACTGAGCGGAGCCGAAGTCGGTTGGAAGGTTTTGCCGTAGGCATGCCTTTGGCACAGGTTGGAAGGTAATTAGTTTCAAGTTTGCAGGCTTTGCGCTTCGCTTTCCGCTCTATGAGCTTGGCTTTTTCACCCCAACCCTCTCTTCGCCATAATCCTTGTAGTAAAAGTTACAAACGCCACCACAGTTACCGAACTCAACGGCATCACTATCGCAGCGATAATGGGTGAGAGCAGTCCCTGTACGGCAAAAGAAAGTCCTATGATATTATAAAGGATGGATATTACATAACTGATTTTTACGATCGATAGGGACGTTTTGGAGAATTTGATAAACTTAACCAGATCGGCAAAACGACCGGCTTCCAGGATGGCATCGCAGGCAGGTGAAAACTGGTAGATATCATCGGCAATGGAAATACCCACCTGGCTGGCGCTGAGGGCACCCGCATCGTTCAACCCGTCGCCAATCATCAATACATACCGGCTTTCGCTATTCAATTTCCTGATAAATTCCAACTTATCATCGGGCGATTGGTTAAAATGCAGCCTGTTTTCGCTTCCAAAAACATATCCCAATTTTTCCTTTTCAGCATCATTATCCCCGGAAAGGAGGTAAAGATCATAAGATGAATTAAGATCCCTCACGATCCCGGCGAGGCCGGTTCTGTATTTGCTGTCGATGGTAAAGTGTGCCTTATAGTCGCCGTTAATCGAAATAAATACTTCGGTTGCAAAGGCATCTGCTTCACTATCCTCACCCAGGACAAAGCGGGCAGAACCCATTTTCAGTTTCATACTTTTAACATTACCTTTAATACCGGCAGAGGGAATTTCCATAAAATTCTCCACTTCAACGATTTCATCCACATCCAGGTAATCAAATACGGCCATACTCAGCGGATGGGCCGATTGGCGGGCCAACGATTTGATCGCAATGATCTCATCCAAATGAAGGGCTCCGTCGAGCAGTCTCACATTTTTCGACCTGGAATAGGTGATCGTGCCTGTTTTGTCGAAAACAACCGTATCCGTTTTAGTCAACCTTTCTACCACATCTGTGTTTTTCAGGTAAAATCCCAGGTGACCGAAAACACGCATGGTTGTCCCGAACGAAAACGGCATGGAAAGGGCGATGGCACACGGGCATGCCACAATAAGCACGGAAGTAAATGCCAGAAGCGCTACCGACGGATCGACAATATACCAGTAAACAGCAGTTACAACTGCAATGATCAACACCGCCACCGTAAATTTTTTACTAAGTTTATCGATCAGTGTAGAAATGCCAGATTCATCCTTCCTGGCGGTTTTATGTTGATTCCAGAGTTGTGTAAGCTGGCTTTGGGCCACATCCTTTTTTACTTCAATCTCAACGGCACTACCTATTTGCTTTCCTCCGGCAAAAACAATATCCCCTGCCCGCCTGGCAACGGGAAGCGACTCACCGGTAACAAAAGAATAGTCGATATTAGCAAAACCCTTTTGTATCACACCATCGGTGGGGATCAGTTCCTGGTTTCTAATCAATATACTATCACCAACCACCAGATCTTTTAGTGGTGTGCTAAGCTCCCCATCTTCAGTTACCCTGGTTACGGCAACCGGAAAATAAGATTTGTAATCACGATCGAACGAAAGACTCTTGTAGGTTTTATCCTGGTACCATTTACCGATCAGGAGGAAGAAAATAAATCCGGATAATGAGTCGAGATAACCTGAGCCGGTGCCCGAAAAAATCTCATAATAGCTTTGCAACGACAAGGCCAGGATCCCAATGCTGATTGGCAAATCGATATTGACAATCCTGTGCCGTAGGTTTTTAAATGCTGACACCAGGTAATCACTACCACTATAAAACAATACAGGCAATGAGAGAAAAACATTTACCCAACCGAAAAACTCCCGGTAACTGATATCCAGGTCAACACCGAACGAAACATATTCGGGCATACTGAAAAGCATGATGTTACCGAAAGCAAAACC
>JABMQA010000270.1 GCA_013203545.1 Bacteroidota bacterium | reverse complement strand
TTTTCAATCCTGTTTTCCATAATTAAATTGCTTTCGTCGAAGGTTTAAAAACTTTGTAAAGTTCAAACCAGGTAATACTGAAAAGGCCACACACAACGCAGATAACTGTTGTAAAAAATCCGATTTTTTCGAATTGAAATAAATTCAAAAGAAACGGTACATTAAGGATGAGCAACAGAAACAATATGGCCCCGCCCACAACCCATTTTACCGTTTTGTTGGGTGTGACGAGAATCCTAAAGAAATTTTCCGACCACGATCGGTTTGAAATTATAATGGCAATGTTGGATGCTATTAAAGCTACATAGGTCATGGTTCTCACCGCCAATTCAGAATACCCTGCATTTAATCCGATAAAATAAATAAGCAGGGTAATAATCAATATTCCTACTCCCTGAAGGCAGCTCAACAGAATTTTCCGGATGCCGAAGAAGGGTTCATTGATGTCTTTCGGTGGGCGCGACATAACATTTTTCTCCTCACGTTCAGCTTCGAAGATGATGGAGCAGGCCGGATCGATGATCAGTTCCAGGAAAACGATGTGAATCGGCCATAAAATTAACGGAAGGTCGGCAAAAAATACCGGAATGAGCGATAATCCTGCGATGGGGACATGAATGGCGAAGATATAGCCCAGGGCCTTTTGAAGGTTATCAAAAATCCTTCTCCCCATTTTAACGGCCCCTACAATGGACGAAAAATTATCATCCATAAGCACAAGTGATGACGCTTCACGTGCCACATCTGTGCCTTTTTCACCCATAGCAACGCCAATGTTTGAAGACTTTAATGCCGGGGCATCATTCACGCCATCGCCGGTCATGGCAACAATTTCATTGTTTTTCTTCAGGGCATTTACGATTTTCAATTTCTGTTCGGGTACCACACGTGCAAAAACATTTACCTCCCTGATCCTTTCCATGAGATCCTCCTCACGCATCTCCTGCAGTTCCTTTCCGGTAATGCACAGCTCAGGATTTTTCAATCCGATTTCTTTTCCAATATTTATGGCAGTTACCGGATAATCCCCGGTAATCATGATAACCCGTATTCCGGCTTTATAACATTCTTTTACTGCCTGCGGAACATTTTCGCGAATGGGGTCTGAAAGTCCTATCAGTCCTACAAATTGAAAGTCAAAATCATGTTGTATTTCGGGCAAATCCCCGGGGGTCAGGTTAGCTTTGGCCACCCCAAGAACCCTTAACCCTGAGGAAGCCATTTCAGCTACGGATGCATCAAACCTGGTAATCGCATCCGCATCCAGATGACATAAATCAAATATGGCTTCGGGAGCGCCCTTGGCAGCTATCACTTTTTGAGGTATCCCGGTACTGTTGAATACCCTCGACATGGCAAGCATTTCCCTCGAAAGGGGATACTCTTTTTCCATGATCCATTCGGTATGAATATGCTCGGTATTTTGAAGAAACAATTCACCAACATTTGTAATGGCTTTTTCCATCGGGTCGAATGGATTAACCTGGCTGGACAATATTCCGTATTCGATGATCTCGTGAAAAGGCTCAGGAAATTCACGACCGGGTGAAATGGAATAAAAATCATTACCATTATATAGCCGGGTAACGGTCATTTTGTTTTGTGTTAATGTCCCTGTTTTATCAGTACACAATACTGTTGCCGACCCCAGGGTTTCTACTGCTGCGGGCTTACGTGCAAGCACATTTTTCTTCGACATCCTCCAGGCCCCCAGTGCGAGGAATACCGTTAGAACAACGGGGAATTCTTCGGGAAGCATAGCCATGGCAAGGGTAATGCCTGCTAAAAAGCCTGTAAGCAAATCCCCTCTCGTGATGGTATAGATAACGATTACCATTACACAAAGCGATATCCCGATAATGGCAAGGCGTTTTACAAGTATTCCCATTTCCTTTTTCAATTTGGTAGGCTCTTCCTTTACCGATTCAAGTGCCTGGCCAATCTTCCCGATTTCGGTATTTGATCCTGTTGCTTTAACTTTTGCAATCCCATTTCCCTGAACGATCATCGTGCCTGAATATACAGCGGGTATGTCATCACCTCCCGGAATAAAACCGGTATCGTCCGGATTCCATTCCCGTTTCTTAACCGGAACGGATTCGCCGGTCAACAAGGATTCATCCACCGTAAGGTTATTGCACGACAACACAATGGCATCAGCAGGAACCCTGTCGCCCTCCTGTAACACGACTATATCATCCGTTACAACCTCCCTGCCTGCTATTCTTTTTTCGACTCCGTTCCGGATTACAAGCGCCCTTGGACTGGCAAGATCCTTTAATGCATCAAGCGCTTTCTCTGTCTTCTTTTCCTGGTAGAACTCAATACCCATGATCACAAACACAAATCCAAGAAGCATTAAACCTTCGTGTACGTCCCCCAAAAACAGGTACAATGTACCGCAGGCAACCAGCAAAATAAACATCGGCTCTTTAATCACACCGGCTGCTATATGCAAAATGTTCCTCGATTTGGACGAGGGCAATTCATTATACCCTTCACTGGCACGTTTCTGATGAACCTGTTCGTTCGTTAGTCCACTGAAACTTTCTGATTCTTTCTTTTCCTTCATGATTTTAAATTACAAATTAGTTAGAAGATGCTAACCATATGATCAAAAAAATTATTTTTCCTTTAAAACCTTACTTAGCAACCCGATGAGTAAATCCTTTTCGCTACTGTCAAGCTTTTTTTCAATACTTTTTGCAATGCATTTATGCGCATAATCGTGCATCTGATTGATCAGTTTTCCTTTTTCGGTAACGTGCAGGTGTGCACTTCGTCTGTCGGCATCCGACTGAACTTTAAAAATGTAATCTTTTTCAATAAGCTTATCAATGGAAACCTTAACTGTTGGCTTGGTCAATTTCAGCAGATGTGCCAGCTCGGTTATATTCGGATTGCCAAGTAGGTGAATTGCTTCCAGGTAATGCATCTGGGTAAGGGTAAGGCCTTCAATGTTAAATTTTTCTTTGGCTGCCTCTTCCATTTGCCCCATCATACTTGAAAGCTTTGCTACTACATGTATCAAATTTTTCATGCGGCAAATATAGTTAGTATTTACTAACTAAAAAGATTTTAGTTAAAAAAAATTACATGCAATCAACGGTTTTTGAAAATGTCTTAAAATCAAATTGGCCAAATCGTTTCAGGAAATGTCATTTTGTACTTTTTGACCAAACATTATTTATCTTGTTCATTAATTTTTGCTATTGGATTTCGATTACATTGTACTTAGATCTTCAATAATTTACTTAATTTTACATCAAATTTGAAAAGTTTTCACGATTTATATTCCAACCTGAAAAGTTTGGACGAAACATAAAACGATTTAGAAATGACTCTTCAAAAAAATTATCAACCTGATGACTTTCATTGTCTTTCCAATCAGATTTTACTTTACACAAGTTGCTGTGAAAGAAGGATAGAATTTGTAAAAGAGGTAACAAAATTACTTCATAGTTTTACGGGCTGTGACATTGTTGAGCTATGGATTATGAAAGATGGCAATCCCAATCTCATTGAAAAAGCAAAGATTTCAAGAGGTTCATTCACATTTAATGAATCGCGGATAGGTTCACAGGAAAAAGACCAGATTACAAATAGAAAACACGGAGATTCAGATTTATCAAATTTAAGCAGGGGGATTTTGTTAGGTCATTATAATCCCACTTTGCCTCTTTTTACAAAAAAGGGCAGCTTTTTCACTTGTAATACCGATAAACCATGCAGAATTAGTTTTATATTGGAGGATAAAACACATGATGTAAATCTTGATATAAGTGGTGAATACAAATCGATTGCTATAATACCTCTTGTTATTGATAATAAGAAGGTTGGAATTTTACACTTAATGAGTTCACAAAATAATTTTTTTACTAAGGATGAAATCGAATTATTTGAACGTACTATCTTAACTCTAAGTTCAGCGTTGTTGAATCAACTAAATCAAGAGGCTCTAAGTGAACGGGTAAAGGAACTAACATGTTTATATCGAATTGCCAAAATTGCTGAACAGACAAATGGCACTCTTGATGGGATTTTTCACGAGATTATTAAATTACTTCCTCCTGCCTGGCAATATCCGGAGGTTACATGTGGAAGGATTATTTTTGATGGCCGTTCCTATTCCACAAAAAAATATAAGGTGTTTTCCGATAAAATGGCTGCTGATATAATCGTAACAGGCAGAAAACGGGGATTAGTTGAGGTCATTTATTTGGAAAAAATGAACGAGTTTGATGAAGGTCCATTTCTTCAGGAAGAGCGTAGTCTTTTAAATACAATTGCAGAAAATATCGCGCTAATTGTTGAGCGGAAAGAAGCATCTGAGGAACGACTTAAGTTGCAAATTCAGCTGAGGCATGCTGATCGTTTAGCAACAATTGGACAACTGGCCGCTGGTGTGGCTCATGAATTAAACGAACCCCTGGGGAATATTCTTGGTTTGGCTCAATTGGCCAATAAATACCCAGATTTACCCAAGCAGATTGAACAGGATTTAAACAAGATAATTGCAGTCTCATTAGATGCAAGGGAAATAATTAGACAACTGATGGTATTTGCCCGGCAAAAGATACCCGAAAAAACCACTGTAAACCTTAATCAAATCGTGAATGAAGGTCTGGTATTCTTTGAATCACGTTGTAGAAAAGAAGGAATTGAGTTGGTTCGCCTACTTTCATCCGATCTACCTGAAATCATTGCGGATCGGTCACAAATACATCAGGTTTTAGTCAACTTGATCACAAATGCAATACAGGCCATGCCAAAAGGTGGGGTACTGACAATTCAAACTGAAGTGGGTGAGAATCATGTTTCTTTGATTGTAGAAGACACAGGAACCGGTATAAGCGATGAAGCAAAAAAACAAATGTTTATTCCGTTTTTCACAACGAAAGAAATTGGCCAGGGCACAGGTATTGGTTTATCAGTTGTTCATGGAGTCATAATGTCACACAATGGCATGATTAAAGTAGAAAGTAAACTTGGGATTGGGGCACGATTTGAAGTGCAATTGCCCCTGAATGATGAATCTGATAAATAAGTTAAAAACAGCTATTATGATCCTTTCTAAAATTAAAAAACAGTTATTGGTAGTAGATGATACCAAAATTACCGTGGAGATACTTCAAAGAAACCTGGAGATGCAAGGTTATAAAGTATTTACAGCTCAAAATGTATCTGAAGCCTTAAGCATTCTGGAAATTAATAAGATAGATTTAGTAATTACTGATTATAAAATGCCTAAAGTTAGTGGAATCGACTTAATAAAACATGTACGGGAAAATCATAAAAATACAGAAGTGGTAATGATTACCGGATATGCTTCAATTGAAGGCGCTGTGGAGGCAATAAAAGCTGGTGCAGAGGAATATTTGGCGAAACCGTTTACTGATGAAGAACTTTTCAAAGCGGTAAAAACGGCGCTTGATAAAACAAATATACATCAGGCCTGGCAAAAGTCCATGCAAAATAAGCATAAAGAAATGCATGGAATAATTGGCACATCTGAAGCGATGCAGAAAGTTTTTAACGAAATTAAAAAAGCAGCGTCTACTTCAGCAACTGTACTCATAACGGGGGAAAGCGGAACCGGCAAGGAACTTGTTGCCAGAGCTGTTCATTACAGCAGCAAACAAGCTTCTGCTCCTTTTGTCCCCGTTAATTGTGGTGGAATTCCGGAGGGGCTCCAGGAAAGCGAGCTTTTTGGATATGTAAAGGGGGCTTTCACCGGTGCTGCTGAAACAAGAGCGGGTTTTTTTCTAACCGCTGATGGCGGGACAATATTCCTGGATGAAATTAGCAACACAAGCCTTTCGATGCAAGCTAAATTACTCAGGGTACTTCAGAATAAAGAAATATACATGGTCGGGTCAACCCGCCCTCAAAAAGTAAATATTAGAATTATTGCTGCGACAAATAAGGACTTGTTAATGTTGGTAAAGAAAGGCGTTTTCCGCGAAGATTTGTATTATCGTCTCTTTGTTATTGCTATTGATATTCCTCCTTTGCGTGAAAGGGATAGCGATATTCTACTTTTAACGCATCATTTTACTACAAAATTTGCTGATGAATTTAATAAATCAAAACCTCAAATGTCTAATAATACATTACAGGTCCTTAGTAACTATAATTGGCCTGGAAATGTCAGGGAATTGGAAAATGTTATCCAAAGACTGGTAGCAATGATGGAAGAAGGTTCGATAGAAGCAGCAGATCTACCTTCAATGATGCGTTTTTCTGCCTTTAGGAAAACTGGAGTTAACAGAACTCTGGCTGAAGTGGAAGCCGAACATATTCGTAATGTATTATCTGCTTATAATGGTAATAAGACCAAAACTGCTGAATTACTTGGGATTGACAGGAAAACTCTGAGAGAAAAGCTTAATCGATATTCATTAACTGACATAGATAAGACTTAGCTTTGCGAAGCTACCAAAAAATTAGCATATGTGATTATTTATAAAAACAGGCAGTTAGAGGTGTGTAGATGGAGACTGAAGACTGTGGACTGTGGACTATGAACTGAGAATCACAAAACGCTGCTAAAAAAACAAAGTTTTACAGGATAAAGTATTACATACAATAACAATTTTTTGTAATTGGTCCCATTGTACAAAAATCTTTTCAAGCTATTTACATCATAGCAATAATTGCCCATCGGCACATAATTCAAAATCTACCTTCCCTAAATAATAATACAACCTTGCAAATTATTGATATCAATAAATGAACTTGTAGTGAGGTGTTTTTCCCCATCGGTTCAAATTTCCCCGGTTATTCATCGTCTGAATTTTAACATATTTAATTTATTTAAATATACCATTCGTGGATATCCAGTTTTAACATAGTTAGTTTTTAAGCAGTTAGAAACAAGAAACAGTTTCTATCCAGTCAAAATTTAATCTGTAAAAATTTAGTGGTACAACAATTGCACTGCCTCTTTCAAGATTATATCCATAGCATTAAAAATAATAGGAGGAAATCAGTATGATAGAAATTAAGGAGAATTTAAAAAAAATGGCCAAAGTAAACCGGGGCCTTTGTACAACATGTAATAATGCTCCAACTTGTTTATTCTTTCTGGGAAATGGGAGTCGTATCGTATGGTATTGCGAAACGTTTGACAATTATGTATCATTTCAGGAATCAATACCAAAAACCGAAAAGATGATCATACCCAAAACTGAAGATCCTGGTAAAAGTGTGTTTGAAGGATTATGTACGAATTGCGCCCATTGTAGCACATGTAATTTCCCAAAACATGAGGGAGGGGTCTGGCATTGTGAAGAATACGAATAAACCTGTTATGATGTAAGCAATTAAATAAAGACAAGTATTGAAAAAGGAGAAAAAATGAATTCCAATATTGAAGAAATAACTAAAAGGCATAATAAAGAATTGGGTGGAGTTATTGCAATGCTAGAAGAAATCCAGTTGCAATATAGTTATCTTCCTGAAAAAGTATTGAGAAACATTGCTTTGGAAACGGGTCGCTCCATTGTAGAGATATACGCGATTGCCACATTTTACAAATATTTCAGCTTAAAACCCAGGGGTGAGCATTAAATATCAGTATGC
>JABMQA010000269.1 GCA_013203545.1 Bacteroidota bacterium | reverse complement strand
TGAAAGAATAAAGAAAATTGGCCTGGAGGCAGTTACCTTAATACACCCTGCGGCAATTGTGAGTGAAAATTCTACTATTGGCGAAGGATGCTTTATTGCTCCCCTTGCGATTATAAACAGTGGTTCTGTCCTTGGAGCTGTTTCGATAATTAATAGTGGTGGAATTGTTGAACATGATACTAAGCTTGGTTTGGCGGTTCATGTTGGTCCCGGGGCAACAACCGGCGGCCGTGTTTTGGTTGATGATTTTTCTTTTTTGGGGTTGGGTTCAACAATTTTGCCTGATATCCATATCGGGTCAGGGGTAATGGTTGGGGCCGGCGCTACCGTGGTGAAGGATATTCCCTCTAAAACTACAGTGATTGGATATGCAGCAAAAAAGCACCCCAAAAATATTTACATTGATGCAGAATCCGATGTTGTTTCTGGTTTTGGCAAAATTACTGTAGCCCAGCCAACTTTGCCCGACTACCATTTAATGGAGGAAAAATTTAGGGATGTCGCTAAAAGTTTAAATTTATCAAATTTTGCTAAATATTCTGCTCGCTTAGAATGTGATGTGGAAAACAGACTGGGTGTTGAGAAAGCCCTTGCATTTCCGAATTGCACCTCTGCTCTTATGCTGGCATTAAAAGCGCTGGATGTTTCTGGCGAAGTAATTCTTCCAAGCTTTACTTTTTCTGCGAGTGGTCATATTGTTGTATGGAATGGATTAACTCCGGTTTTTGCTGATATTGACCCAAAGACATTTAATATTGATCCTGACGATGTGGAAAGGAAGATAACCGATAAGACTTCCGCTATTTTAGCTGTTCATGTCTTTGGTAATCCGGCAAATATTGATCGTTTGGTAGCAATTGCAAAAAAACACAATTTAAGATTAATATTTGATTCAGCTCAAGCATTAGGTTCGGAGTATCACAATAAACCAATTGGAGGATTTGGCGATGTCGAATGTTTTTCTCTTTCTGGGACCAAGGTAATTACTTCTGCAGAAGGTGGGATTGCCACATCAAACAATAAGGATTTAATGAAAAAAATCCACCTTGGAAGAAATTATGGAAGCGGAAAGGACTATGATTGTCAGTATATTGGGATAAATGGAAAGATGTCAGAATTTCATGCGGTAATTGCTTTGGAAAGTATGCCCCTTCTTAATAAATTTGTTTTACAAAGAAATAAGCTTGCCTCTTTATACAAGAAGAGGCTTTCTGAAATCCCGGGAATCAGCTTTCAACATCTTCCCAGAGGTCATCTGAGCACTTTTAAGGATTTTGTTATACTGGTAAATAAAGATGCGTTTGGTTTGGATCGGGATGAATTAATTGTTCGGCTTGAAGAGGAAGGTGTTTCTCCAAGGAAATATTTCTTTCCAATCCATCGAATGAAGGCCTATCAAAACATTCCCCATCGGGCCGAAAATTTAGTTAATACCGAATTTATTGCCGATAATATTCTTTCGCTTCCTATCTATTCTCACATGAGGGAAGAAACCGTAGAAAAAATATGTTTTGCTGTTTTTAGGATTTGGAAAACAGCCAATAATAATGGGTAAAAGAAAAGTTATTGCAATTATCCCTGCTCGAGCAGGATCTAAACGGATTCCAAATAAAAATGTGCATGAATTGGGGGGCAGGCCAATGATTGCCTGGACGATTGAGGCTGCGATTAAGAGCAGCCTTTTTACAGATATTTTAGTGAGTACCGATGGCGATGGTATTGCACAGCTGTCCAAGAGCCTGGGAGCCAGGGTCCCTTTTTTGCGCAGAGGAAATGATGCGGATGATTACTCCCCGGTATGGGTAGCAACTACTAATGCATTGATACAGATGGAGAATTATACGGTACAAAAATATGACATAGTAGTGCAGTTGATGCCAAATTGTCCTTGTCGCAGTGCGTCGGATATTGTTCGTGCCTATAATCATTTTTTGTCTTTAGATACTAATTTTCAGATCAGTGTATTTAAGTTTGGCTGGATGAATCCCTGGTGGGCTATGCGGCTCAATGATAAGACAATGAGACCTGATCCGATTTTCCCTGAGGCTCTTAAAAAACGCTCTCAAGATTTGGATGATTTATATTGTCCGTCCGGGGCGATATGGATTGCAAAGGCGGACGCACTTAAGCGTGAAAAAACATTTTATGGCGAAAATTATAGCGTTTTCCCTATTGATTGGCAAAGTGCTCTGGACATAGACGAAAAAGATGATCTTGAAATGGCGGAAGCAGTTTTTAATTTGCGAAGGGGAATATGAAAACAATTTGGGTAGATCTTTTATGTTGGAGCTCTGCGATAAAAGTTCTTTTTCTTTTATCTAGGATGCCTGTTAAGCAGGTTTATTATATAAACGTTGTTAAATCTTTTTCCCCGTTTGTTAGAGTGTTTGAAAAAATATTGAAGATTCCATTGATTTGGGCCAATCAACTTGCTGAGGGGGATGAGAAGATAGGGGATTGCTCTTTGTATGAGTTAATTCAACTAAGATTGACAGAAACACTCAATAAGTTTGTTGACCAAAAAGAATTGAAGCAACAAATACTAAAATATGCTAATAGGGAAGGATTTAGCCCGATAAAGTTTAGCGAACATTTAAAGGAATCTGCCTACTTCCATCTTTTTAAGACAATTGAGATGGGAGTTCTTTCGGATAAGATTTCAGGGGAAAAAAATTCATATCTTTTATTTCGCAGGTCTTTTCTTGTTAAATTAATTGCTGAGCAATTTGGTGAACTAAGGACAGGCTTTTACACTAGCATTTTTTCTCATCGGTTAGAAATCAAAAGAAGGAAAAACTATTTTTTTGATATAGGTAACCATAGGTATTATTCAGATAGGTTTCATCTTGTTTTGGATTTATTTGTTTTTTTGTCAAAGTCGTTGGTGAGAGGGGCTCTTTCTTATCTTTTCAAAAAGCAGGGGATCAGAAAAGAAGAGGGTGATGCAAATATTGGGGTTGAGCTTATTCGAAG
>JABMQA010000268.1 GCA_013203545.1 Bacteroidota bacterium | reverse complement strand
GTTCTCAGTCGGCAGTTCTCAGTCGGCAGTCTTCAGTCGGCAGTAACCTGTAGCACCTGTCCTATCATGAAAACCCCAAACTCCAAACTCCAAACTCCACCCCCACGTTAATCATCCATTCCCCTACGTTCCTACATTCCTTCCCGACGTTTTTGTATTTGCCCGGTTTTTAGGCCTCCCTCTTATTAACTTTGGAAGATAAATTATTTGTAGTATATTTATCAAATCTTTTCCAAACCTAAAATGACATGGAAAATCAACAAAAGGGATCTGAAAAAAAACAGGCTACCATCCTTTATGCTGATCTTACAGGAATAAACGATTTGTCAGAGAAAATTGAAGTTGAGGAGCTAACACGGATAATGAATAGTTGCTTTGGACTGATCAGCTCAGTAGTGGAGTTGTATGGAGGAAATGTCAATAAATTCATGGGTGAGTCGGTTGTGGCATCCTTTGGTATTTTTGGCGCCATCGAAAATACACCGGTAAAAGCTGTAAGCGCTGCATTGGAAATACAAACGAAAATCTCCGATTTTAATCACGACAATGACCTTGCCCATCCCATCGGAATGAAAATCGGAATCAAAACAGGTGCGGTATTATCCGGTAAAATCGGATTGAAAGATAAAACCCAGCATACAGTCATGGGTGAAACCGTAACCCTGGCATCACGCATTTGTGATATTGCGGAGATTGACCAGATACTTGCAGGCAAAGAAACCTACCAAAAATCCAAAGATCGTTTTAGCTACAATGTATTGGAACCGGTTCCGGTAAAAGGCCTCAGGGAACCTTTACCTGTTTTTGAAGTGAAGGGCAGGAACCATACTGCTATGGCGAAAGGCATGCAGTCGGGCAGGATGATCGACTCGGCCATGGTAGGAAGAACAGAAGAATTAAGGTTCCTCGAAAAGCAGTTCATGCAACTGATCAACGGACGCGGGTCGGTTGTGAATATTGTTGGTAAAGCCGGCATTGGCAAATCAAGACTGATGGCAGAAATCAGGCAAAAAGAGCTGGTTAAGAAAGTAGCATTTTTCGAGGGCAGGGCTTTGTCGAACGGGAAGAACCTCAGTTTTCATCCTATCATCCAGATCATCAAATCGTGGGCCGGAATTAAAGAAGAAGATTCGTTATCTGACTCAGTCAATAAATTACAAAAAAATATTCGACGTGTTTATGCGCTGGCATACGATGAAATATTCCCCTTTATTGCTACCATGATGGGTTACCGTCTCGATGGAAAAGAAAAAGAGCGTATTATTGGCATTGAGGGTGAAGCACTTGAAAAGCTCATTCTGAAAAACCTGCGCGATCTGCTTTCCATGGCTGCATCTGTGCGTCCCGTTGTTATTGTGATTGAGGATGCACATTGGGCTGATATCTCCTCCATATTATTTTTAGAATCCTTGTTTAAACTTACCCGGAAGCACAGAATATTATTTGTGAATGTATTCAGGCCGGGGCATAAAGAAACAGGTGAGCGTATCGCAAAATTTTTGGTTGAAAACCAGGAGGATCATTTTACTGAAATAAAAATCGAAGCTTTAAATCAACATCAATCCGAAGAACTTATTCATAACCTGCTTCACCAGGCAAACCTTCCTGAAGAAATTCACAATCTTATTATTGATAGATCGCTGGGGAATCCTTTTTTTATCGAAGAAGTCATCAGGTCATTCATCGATGAAGGATTGATTGAAACAAAGGGTGATGATTTTGTTCTTACGGAAAATATCAAATATGCCAATATTCCCGAATCCATCGACAATGTACTACTCTCACGTATAGATCGATTGGACAACAAAACAAAGGACTTGTTAAAAACGGCCTCTGTGATTGGCAGGAATTTTTATTACAAAGTACTGGAGCAAGCTACACAAACCATCGAAGAAATGGACAACAGGCTTGAGTATCTGAAAGATGTCCAATTATTAAATGAGAGGAAACACAAAGACGAGGTCGAATTCCTTTTCAAACATGCACTTGCCCAGCAGGCAACTTATGATTCAATTGTTGAAAGATCAAGGAAAGGTCTTCACCTGAAGATTGCCAAATCAATAGAGAAAGTTTTTGCCGATCGGATTCATGAGTTTTATGGAACACTGGCCCATCATTATGGCAAAGCCGAACAACAACATAAAACAGAAGAATACCTCATTAAAGCCGGAGAAGAATCCATGAAATCAGGTGCTTCATCAGAAGCGGTCAATTACATAAAAAAAGCACTTGAAACTCATATTCGAAATACCAGGAATTTACCTGACCGGCAAAAGGTTGTAAACCTGGAAGAACAATTAGCTTTAGCATTATTTGCTTCGGGGCAATATACAGAAGCAGTGGAATATTTCGAAAAAGTAATTTGCTTTTATCATAAATCATTCCCAATAACCGACATCCAAAGAAAATTAAGCCTGGTTTATAGCTTATTTGTGATGATTAGGATTATTTATTTCACCAAGCCTAATCGTGATAGGAAGGGTGCAGACATTGAAAAGAAAATATTAACAATAATGGACCGGAAAAACAGGGCGCTGGCTTCCGTTGATCCTAAAAGGATGTTTTTTGATTATATTTATGCGTTCAGATTTATCAGACGACATAAATTTGAAAGATATGATGCTTCAATGGTTATAAGTGGCTGTTCTATGTTTGTTTTCTCAGGAATAAAACCATTATATAAACTTGACCGGAAAGGTATAGAAACTTGCTTAAAGTACATAGATGGGAATTATGCATTTGGTTTGATAAGTTATAAATCAACACTTAGTGTGCACGCTTATTATACAGGCGTAGTATTCGACTCAAAGGATGAGGAAACAATATATAAACAAGGTATCAGTATAGGAAAACACTGGCCTTTGACAGTTTATTATTTTCATGGTGGTTACTGTATAATTGAAACAGGTAATAGAAAACGCTCCCAACTCTTTATTCAGAGGTTAAAAGGGGTAGCTGAAGTTCTTGAAAACAGTTACGCTTTGGTACAATCTCAAAGACTGAATGCCTTCTACAACCTGAAATTCAGAAATATTGAAGATACGCTGGAAATAACAGAAGCTGCCCTTAGCCTCTCAATAAATACAAATCATACGCTAACAATAATTGGACTTTATTGCTTCCGCTCAATAGCTTTTTCTTTAATTGCCAAACTTGAAGATGCAAAAACAAACCTTGCAGAAACACAAAAATATTTAAAGGGCATTAAGTTGCCAATGTTCCAATCCTGGTACCTGATCGCAAAAAGTTATATCGAAATTGCCGAGTATAAATTACAGAAGAATGACGATGGTGATAGAAAAACAATGTTAAAGACTAGCAAACAACTTATAAAACATGCTAATAAGGCCAAAAAAAATCTTACAGAAGCATATGGTTTACGTGCTATTGCTCTCTGGCTATTAAATAAACCTTCTGGTGCTATTAGGAATTTTGAAAAATCAATAAAATCCGGATTGAGTTACGATTGTACCCTTGAACTCTCCCGCACTTACTTTGAAGCCGGTAAATTCCTTCGCGATCCCAAAAACAAAAAAGAAAGGATAAATGGGATGAACGGAACCGAGTGCCTGATGAAAGCAAAATCAATGTTCGAAGAGATGAATTTGCAGTGGGATTTGATGGAGTATGAGAAATATTTGGAAGGATGAGGAAAAAAGGGAGAGGTTGGAAGTCGGAAGACAGAATTTGGAAGCTGGAAGTTTTAATGCTGCTGATAGGAATTGGAGGAACAATTGGCATACTGTTATTTGGAAATTGACTTTGCGATCCGCCAGCCGGCGGAGAAGCAAACTGTTTCAAATTTGCAGCGCATACCTTAAAAAAAAGTGCATTTGCATGGCATTTAGCCGAAATGCGTGTCAGATTGCTTCGCTGCGCTCGCAATAGCCCTTTGTACTAATGAACAGTATAGAAAAGAGCAACAAAGAAATATGGACCACCCGGCAAAATCAACACATAAATCACAAAACGAAGCCACGGTTTTGATTGCTGAAATTCTCGGATTAAGTGAGCTTTCATCACAACTGCCCCCGGATCAGTTTACAGGACTGATGAATGAATGTTTTGAGTTTGTAATAAAAAAAATCGAACTCTACGGTGGCACGGTCAGCAACCTGGATGGTGAAAATATTAAGGCGGTATTTGGCATACCGGAACCATTGGCCGAAGCACCTGTAAAGGCAGTTGATGCAGCCATTGATTTAATGGAGCGGTTTAAATTATTCAACCAGATCCAGGAGTTGTCAGAACCGATCTATCTGCGGGTAGGTTTAGAAACCGGTACCGTGATTGTTAGTAAAGTTACCACCACCGGCCAAAGCCAGTACAATGTATTTGGTGAGACTGTCAATATGGCCCAGCGTATCAGGGATTTTGCTGAAAAAGATCAAATCCTTGTCGGTCCCAACCTTTACGCACAAGTTCAAAATCGATTTGAATTTTTTGCAATGGAACCCGTTCCACTTAAGGGACAAAAAGAACCATTGCCAATTTTCGAACTGAAACGGAAAAAGAAAAAAGAAGTTAAAACTGATGAAACTTTCTCCAGGATGATCTCTTCGGAAATGGTGGGGAGGCAGTCTGAATTTGAACGTTTACAAAACGGAATTTTTAATTTGATAAATAGTGGTAAAGGTTCTGCAATTAACATAATTGGAAAAGCAGGGATTGGAAAATCAAGACTGATGGCCGAGATCAGGGAAAAGGAGCTGGTTAAGAAAATTGCATTGTTTGAGGGCAGGGCTTTATCCAACGGACAAAACCTCAGTTTCCATCCCATCATACAAATAATTAAATCCTGGGCAGGAATATCCGAAGAAAATTCAACGGAGGAATCAAGAAGTAAACTGGAAAGCAATATCCGGAGAATTTATCCTGACGCTTTTGATGAAATATTTCCATTCATCGCCACCATGATGGGGTATCGACTTGAAGGAAAAGCCAGGGAGCGGATTAAAGATATTAAGGGTGAAGCGCTGGAAATCCTGATCCTGAAAAATATGCGTGATCTGCTTTCCAGTGCAGCTTCAATACGTCCTTTCATCATCATAATAGAAGATGCCCACTGGTGTGATATTTCTTCGGTCATATTAATGGAATCCCTCTTTAAGCTTGCCCGAAAACACAGGATATTGTTTGTGAATGTTTTCAGGCCCGGTTACCAGGAAACCGGAGAAAGAATTCAAAATTTCCTGATTGAAAACCTGAAGGATATTCATCATGAAATCAATGTCGAATCCTTAACGGAGGAGGAATCTGAGTTACTTATCAACAACCTCCTGCAACACGCAAACCTCCCTGAAGAAATCAATTCACTTATCATTGGAAGGGCGTCCGGCAATCCATTTTTCATTGAAGAGGTGATCCGGTCGTTTATTGATGAAGGTTTGATCAAAATTAAAGGTGATCAGTTTATACCAGCTGAAAATATCAAATATGCCAATATCCCCGAATCCATTGATAATGTCCTGTTATCGAGGATCGACCGACTGGATGATAAAACAAAAGATTTGTTAAAAACGGCTTCTGTGATTGGTCGGAATTTTTACTTCAAAGTTTTAGAGGAAGCAGCCCAAACCATCGAAGAGGTTGATAACAAACTGGAATACCTCAAAGATGTCCAATTGATCAATGAGCGAAAGCAAAAGGATGAAGTTGAATTTCTTTTTAAACATGCACTGGCACAGCAGGCTACTTATGATTCAATTGTAGAAAGATCAAGGAAAGATCTTCACCTGAAGATCGCCAGGTCCATCGAAAAAGTATTTGCAGGACGGATTCATGAGTTTTATGGGACACTTGCCCACCATTATAGTAAAGCAGAGCAGCAATATAAAACTGAAGAATACCTCATAAAAGCGGGGGATGAATCCATGAAAACAGGTGCTTCATCGGAGGCAGTAAACTTTCTAAAAAAGGCCCTTGAAACTCATATTCGAAACACCAGGAATTTGCCTGATCATCAAAAAGTGGTTGATTTGGAAGAAAAACTGGGATTCGCATTATATGCTGTAGGACAATATACAGAAGCAGTGGAATGTTTCGACAAAGTAATTTACTTTTACCATAAATCCATTCCTAAAACCGACTTCCAAAGAAAAATGACATTACCGTATAGTCTGTTTGTGATGTTAAAGATTATTTATTTCAACAGGCCGAATCGTGACAAAACCGGGGCAGCCATTGAGAAAAAAATTTTAACAGTAATGGAACCGAAAAACAGGGCGCTGCTTTCCGTTGATCCCATAAGGAGTTTTCATGATTATAT
>JABMQA010000267.1 GCA_013203545.1 Bacteroidota bacterium | reverse complement strand
GTAGAAAGAAGATCGGGAATCGGAGCGTTTTTCAGGGCGACAAATCCCCCTTGCTTATTGTAGTATGTTAATAACTGCTTTTCCAATGGCGCTGTAGGCCGTCCCCTGATTTTTTCCATAACTAAAGAGGCCGCGAGGATCGTTGATGGAGGTTCCTTGCTATTGGAATCCGGTTTTCTGAAGCGGTAAATCAATCGGATTAGCGAAAAATAGTCCTTCAAATAAAATAGCGCCAGCATTGCCATGAAAACCTGGTAATCGATGGAAGCTATGCCGGTAAAAAGATGTTGTTTCAATTTCGACTTTAATGCACGGGAAGTAACGTTTGATTTATGCAAAGCACCATAAAGAATGGTGCCACTAAAAAAATCAGGTGAAGGCGGTGTGACTGTTAAAATTGTTTTTTCAGTAAATCTTCTCAATGCATCTTCCTCTTTCCTCATACCAAGCGCCCTGGATACAAAAAAACCAAAGAGTGAGTAATACAGATCAGGTTTGCCTTCCCTGTTAACAAATCCACCTTCAGGTGACATACTTTTTACCAAAAAAGCTTTTATTTCGTCCACAATCTGTGCATCTAACATTGGCAGCGCTTTGGCCAATATTTTTTCGGGAAGCATCTTACCGTTAGAGAACAGGATATTAAGATTTAATGTATGCATCAAACATCTTTCCTGTTATTTCGTAAAGTGCCAGTTTAAGCCCTATATTCGAAAGTGGTGAAATGGCCTGTCTTGCATCCTCAAGGTAAGTTGAAAGCAATTTTATAACCGTTGCCTTGATGGAATATTTTATAACCAGTTCAACTATTGTTTTCTGGTCTTCACACTGCAAGGCAATTTCAAATATGGTTTTATCTTCCAGCGAAAGCGCAGGTTGCAAGATGGAAAAAATAATCGAGAACCTTTGCTTCGAAAGGTCTCCACTATGGCCTTCAAAATCCTCCAGATCGTCCTTTATTTGATAGGCAATCCCAATGGCAATACTAAAACGATCAAGCAATTCGATTGAATCCCTATCAGCATTACCAGCAACAGCCCCGGCCAACAGGGCAGCTTTAAACGCTGCCGAGGTTTTATTTTTGTATATCCCGATCATATGAACGGGCGAAAGGATCTGGTTCTGCCTGGTGGCGAGCAATTCTTCTCCCTGCCCAAGGGAAAGCGCTGTGTGCCCCTGTGCAACAACGTTATAAATTTTAACAATCAAATCAGGTGGGAGCTTACATTCTGAGAGCAGTTGATATCCTTTTCCCAGTAATAAATCGCCCACATTTAACGCCACGGGGATGCCATATTTAGTGTGAATCGTCTCTTTACCATTGCGAAAGTGGTCGTTATCTTCAATATCGTCATGCACCAGCGAGGCTTTATGAAAACACTCCATTGATGCAGCCAGTTTGGTTGAAACCTCAGGATCGGGTGATGAAGCAAAGGCTTCATAGGTAAGTTCAGCCAAAAATGGCCGGAACCGATGTCCCCCGGACAGCAATACCTCAAATACAATCTGTTCCGTATCACTTTGTGGTTGTCCGATGACCCTTCCCATCTGCTCCAATCCAAATAATGATTTGGTTTTGCTCTGCAAATGGTTAAGATTGATCATGCGAATCTCCTGATTCGGTTCGTAATGGTTGATCTCTTCCTTTATCCATGCCAGATCAGGAATGGTATCTTTGCAGCCATTGCATAAAAGTGGAATACCGATAGAAGGAATTGCATACCGGGTAACCGATGAAAACATTTTCTGCAACACTTCCATACAACCTACGCCAACAACGGCATCTACCTTACCGCTCTCAATCAGGCGGGTTGTTATGGTGGTTCCTTCGGTAACCAACCCCACATATCCAAGATTTTCAGCCTGACCCAGAAGTTCAGAGATGGAACAATTTCCACATTCACTGCACAAAAGCCCCATTTCGTCTTTCACGGCCTTGCACGAAGCGCTGTTTTGAAGACATTGAGGAAGTAATAAGATGCGGCGGTCGAAAGGAATGGCTTTTAGAATTGTGCGCCAGATTGAGTTGCCACAACATATCATTACAAATGCGGTATATTGTGTTTCCCATTCGTTTTGCATAATAAGCGTTCGTGCAAATTCTTGTAACTGTTCATATGAAACAGGTGGGCTAATCTTACCAATACGGAAATATTCATCAACTTTTGCCCTGATGGCCCGACGTACCCCGGCCTGTTGCGGAACAACCAAATCTGTAACTTTTATCTTTTCCTCTTCCATAGGTTTTCCTGGTAATAAAATATCATCCATAAGCCCCAAGTCCAAAGAAGGCGCGCTTTTTAGCAAAGCGGTATGCAAAATGCTTTTCTGGTATCCGGAGGCAACTGCTATGACTTGGAAACGAAGCGGCTGTATGCAACGCTTCCGGCATACCTGCCCGATTCGAGCTGTTAACTGCATGGTGTTTTTGCGCAAAATTCGCAACCCATGCAGGATCTTCCATTAACACACAGCCATTGGTTTTATTATTAACCCTTTTTCTAAAATCCCTGAGAAAATCAGATTGTTCATATACATTTTTCAGGTTCCCGTCCTTAATATTTTCCGAAGCAAACTGAATCACAGGACAGGGTTCAATATAACCATCAGAATTAATATGATGGCTCAAACCTTCTGCCGCCGGACAAAATGGATTCCCATCCGCATCCCAATATGAATCGATCAATACTACCGGAAATTTCCTTCGGCCTTCAACCATGAAAATGCGCAATTTTTCTATTTCAGCGACTTCAAGCGCAAGATGATTTGATGGATTTTCACCAATAGGCCGGTAGATATAATACCACAGGTAAAGTATGCCCTTTTTCGCCAGCATTTGAACAAAGTCGTCTGAAACCGCCATTTTAAGATTCGATTTACAAACACTTACTGCTACACCGGTGATAAGTTTATGTTTGGTAGCGGTTTCGATGGCACTTAATGTTCTTTTGTAAACATGATTTGCACCGCGACGAATATCAGCCACCTCCTCGTCGCCTTCCAG
Source organism: Bacteroidota bacterium (assembly GCA_013203545.1). Lineage (GTDB taxonomy): Bacteria > Bacteroidota > Bacteroidia > Bacteroidales > 4484-276 > JABMQA01. The sequence continues at coordinate 462 of JABMQA010000267.1, read as the reverse complement.
ACTGATGAGCGGTGTAACATTCCCGATTTTCCTTAAGTCGGATGCGATCCGGTCGTGCAACAATGTTCCGTTGGTGAACAATTGAAAATAGCAATCGGGGTGTTTACGGAATATTTCGAGGAGCGATGGGTACATCAGTGGTTCGCCTCCCAGAATACCAAAAAAGTAACTTCCATGCTTTTTACTTTCGTTAATAACAGCATGTATCTGGTCAATATTGAGCGAACCGGCTTGCTCACCCTTTGATACCCAACATCCCTGACAACGAAGGTTACAGTCGTTTGTTACAGAAATAAACTGGAATGCGGGAAATAGCTCTCCTATCATTTTTCGTTTTTGAAAGCGCTTAAAGCCAGCCATACCCTTCCACCCCATATTCACAACGAACTTATACAAACATCTTCTATCTGACCGGAATAAGGTTCCTGTTATGGACATCTATTTTTTGGGTTTTCCGTTACT
>JABMQA010000266.1 GCA_013203545.1 Bacteroidota bacterium | reverse complement strand
TATGATACATAGTATTCGCTTTACCTGTGTTTTGAAAACCAATGTAATGTATCCGCTTTGGATCTGTGATTTGCTCCTATGGTTTGCATATCATGAATTATATACCCCAAAATGGAGCAAGCACATCTTTTATGAATATGAAGTTCTTGATATATTTAGGCGCAATGGGTTAACAGATACAGCAAATTATTTACATGCATTGTTTTAAGGGATTTCGCGGAAATCTAAGCCCATGAATCGTGAAAAATAAAAAAACGGCTCCCACCGGGCCGTTTTCCTCTCCATCACTTTCCCACAAAATTACTTTCCACAAACCACCTCACGTCCCACTTCACCCTCAAATTTGTTCCTCATCCACCAAAATCATCACATTGCCCTCGCGCTTCCAAAGTGCGCCGGGATCTATGCCGAGCAATGGGATTGTATTGCAAAAGCATTATCACCCTCCGGGCCATGAAATTTTTCTCCTCCAGGGTGAGTTTGCCACGATCGGAACATTGTTGCCTCATCTTTATCATAGGGCAATGTTAGAGGATAATGGCGGGAAGGAAAAGGACGATTTGCTTTTGGATATGTAACTAATTTATGTACTTTTGAAAGAAAAATTTGTCAGGATATCAACCTATTTCAGTAAGGGTTAAAATACAAATTGACGTTTAACTTACACGTTACCAAAATAAAAGAAATTGAAACAATCTTGTTAAACCACAAAAATAAAAGAAATGGAAAAAGCCAGACTAATTTTCACCCTATTCATAATTATTACATGCTATAGTTTAACAGCACAGGTATCCATAAACACTGATGGCAGCGACGCCGATGCCTCAGCGATGCTGGATGTTAAATCCAATACTTCGGGAGTACTCATCCCCCGCATGACACAAACCCAGCGTGAAGCTATCAGCAACCCAGCCACAGGATTGCTTGTTTTTCAACTCGACCCCGTACCATGTTTTTTTTACAACGCCGGAACACCCGGCACTCCTGTATGGATACAGTTATCCTCTACGCTTCAAACTCAAATAGCGGATGTAGATGGCGATACCAAAGTGCAGGTGGAAAAAAACGCCGATGAAGATCATATCCGTTTTGATGTAGGCGGATACGAAGCAATGACAATTGACACTGCCGGGAGAATAGGCATTGGCACTTTAAAACCGGATACTTCTGCAATATTAGAATTGAAAAGTACGGCTAAAGGATTTTTGCCACCACGTATGACATTAGCTGAAATATATGCAATTACCAATCCATCCGAAGGGCTAATTGTTTATAATACCGAGATGCAATTACCGGTTTTTTACGATGGGATCATATGGCGAAAATTTGATGGAACAGAAATGTTAGAGGTAGGTGATTATTACTTTGGGGGTGTTATTTTTTACCTTGACAGCAGTGGCCACGGTTTAGTATGTGCAGTAACCAACCAGCAATATAATGGGGATCTCACACTCGAATGGGGTTGTGAAGGAACTGCAATTAGCGGAGCTGATAGCACAGGCATTGGCACAGGAGCACAAAACACGATCGATATTCTAGAAGATTGTACAACACCTGGTATTGCTGCCTATGTTTGTGATACTTTGACTTTAAATGGCTATTCCGACTGGTTTTTACCTTCAAAAGATGAACTCCACGAAATTTTACTGAACGAGGATTCCATTGAAGCAACATCAATAGCCAATGGAGGCGATTATTTATGTCCTATCAACTATTGGAGTTCTTCCGAGTATAGCGCTAACATGGCATGGTACTGGGACGATAATTATGGTAGCATGGAGCCTATCGGCTATAAGTTCGAAGGCTTCTGTGTGCGTGCTATTCGGGCTTTTTAATCTTTTAAAAAATCGGATAAAAAACCAAGTTGCTCGTATTATTGGTTTTTGGTCAGTGTTAGATGGCAACATGCCATTGCCCCCAACCGTTGAAAAACAAACAAAAAACGTCCCTCCCAGGCCGTTTTCCACCCCATCACTTCCCCCCATCATCACTCTCCTCAAACCACCCCACATCCCACTTCACCCTCACATACTGGTCTTCATCCTCCAGGATCATCACATTGCCCTTGCG
>JABMQA010000265.1 GCA_013203545.1 Bacteroidota bacterium | reverse complement strand
GGGTTAATCCATGAACCCTGCTGAAATGCTTATCATTTAGTGTGGCTAACTGCATATTATTTGCAATGGCACTTGCAGCAATAAATAAATCAGGAGCATCAATTAATTTGTTATTATGTTTCAATTTTCTAAAGATTTCTATAGCGATTTTATTTACTTGTGAATCATAGGGTAATACAATCACTCTTTTAAAAAAATCATCCCAGTATTTATCCTGTTCGATATTACTACCTACATATACTTCATACTCCGTAATAGCAGATACAGCAAATAAATCGTACTCCCCCGCCAAAGCATGGAAGAAACTTTTGGTTTTATCTTTCTTTCGAAAAAAATCGATAAGTACAGAAGTATCAAGACATATCACCTGCTTCTCCATTTATTCATCAATTTTCTGTTTTCGATAAAAACTTCATACTGATCATCACTCATTACCGGCCCTTTTAAAAGAAATTCCTGAAAATCAGAATTTCCTTTAGCAGTATTATCCTTGATGCTTTTTTCAAGTTCTGCCATGATATCAGCTATTTGATTTGCAGGTAAAAGCTTTAACCTGGCAACCAATTGTTCAATATTTACATCCAACGTTAGATTCATAATGTTTCTGTAACCGATTATTAAATCAAATTTACTTTGTACAAAAGTAACACTATTTTGTATAAAAGGATTTCTCGTCCACAAAAAAGCCTGCGTTTTGCATCAAGCTTTTTGTAAGTTTTAATTTTCTTAAAACCTCATTCAATTTCTCTTTATTTATCCCTTTTTTAACTGTTAAAACCCTAATTTTCATTATTTTCTTTCAAGTAATCAACTTTACCTGGCAAAAGTTTTTCCCTCCATTATCATTTTCCTTGATAAAATACTAAAAACGATGGACAATTGCGATCCCGATAGCAATCGTCTTTTCTGATGGGACTTGTTTTAATGTTTCAAACAGGCAATGGGCACAACCAAAACACCATCACTGCGCCGGTAAGCGTACTGTCCTCCAGTAATGACCATCAAAAAAGCTGGTTCGCCCATTTTATCCTTGTCAACCCGGTTTTTGAATGCCAGAAGATTTTCAGCGGCATAGTCAATTTGTTTTTTACCCAATTTTACTTCAATAGCAGCCCATCGGCCATCATGGAGTCGCACAATCAAATCGGCCTCCAAACCACTTTTGTCACGATAATGAAAAACATCGCCATCGTTTGATTGTGCATATACCCTGATGTCACGCGTACACAAGGCTTCAAACAAGAATCCAAAGTATTGAAAATCGCTTAATATACCTTCCGGATTTGTCCTCAGTATTGCTGTAGCAATCGAGGGGTCAACAAAATGCCGCTTGGCTGAAGTTCGAATGGCTGTTTTTGAGCGCAATGATGGAGCCCATGCCGGCAAATCTTCCACCAAAAAAATCCGGCGTAGTGCATTCATATACGAACTGATGGTTTTGTCGGATATGCTGATGTCGGTAGCTTCCATGTCGTTTCTGATGGTTTGATAGTTGGCAGTTGTAGCTATGTTACGTGCCAATGATCGCAACAACAAACGAACCCTTTCGGGATTTTTTTCCACATTGTCAACCCGTGACACATCATGATTAATCACTGCTTCCACATAATCCACGGCCATTCGCAAAGCTGTTGCACCTTTTCGCTTAACGCTTGCCGGCCAACCGCCCCGGCACAAAGCAAAGGCAATTTCTTCGATGCTTAAATCTGAAATGCCCTCCACATCAAGTTCACCAGCGAACAAAGCACGTAAGGATACGCTTCCATTTGATTCAAGGGACTCAAAAAGGCTCATAGGGCGCAACAATAAACGCGATATTCTCCCGGTACCCGTATGAGCGGTTACATTGTCGGAGGGAACGGCTGAGCCGGTTAAAATAAACTGGCCTGTTTCTGCTCTTTTATCAACTTCAAACCGAACAGCATCCCATAATACCGGAGCCATTTGCCATTCATCTATCAATCGTGGAGTATCTCCTCTGAGCAGCAAAGACGGTTTTGTGTCAGCCATAGCCATGTATGAACCTGCTTTATCAGGATCCTGCATAAACAACACACTATGGGAAGCATTGCTTGCTGTACTGGTTTTGCCACACCATTTAGCTCCTTCAATTAATACAGCCCCTGATGATTGCAATGCGATTTGCAAATCAGCATCACACAATCGTGGTATATAGGACTTTTTGTTCATTTTTAAAGTTTCTTTTATATGTTGCAAATATACAATTACTTCCGCAAATGGCAAGACATTACTTCCGGAGTTGGCGTGTTTTTATTTCTGTTTTTGGTTTTGTCGAATTATGCTATGATATTAATTGATCCCCTTTTGTCCTGGTGTGCTAAGGGAGTTTACACCAGAAATTCAGTGTACTCATCTTTAAGACTTGGGAACTTTTTGGCAAGCCTCTTTAAGGATTTCTCAAATTGGGGAAGGGTAAATACCCTGATCATAATTCCTTAATAATATCTCTTGCAGAACTGAGTTGCAGCTTTCCTTCCTGTGCAAGTTTTAATTCCTGAAAACTCTGATCAAGGCTCTTCATAAAATCTGATTTTTCCGAAATCACCGTTATTCCTTTATCTATTTTAGCAATCTCACCAATCAAACCGAGCAAATACCGGGCTTTTTTGCTTCTTGTGTTTATTTTAACTGTTACGGTTGCCATTTTTGTTTTTTTATTAATTGTTCGCAAAATCAAAGATACACATTTTCGATATCGAAGGGCAGGATTTTTCCGGATTTGATCATCTTCATTTGGTAAACAACCGGGGGAAAACGCGCATCATTGATGCAGCTTATCATACAAATCCTCCCATCC
>JABMQA010000264.1 GCA_013203545.1 Bacteroidota bacterium | reverse complement strand
GATTTTGTAATATTTTCTACTGCCAGCAAATTCATTTATTTCGTCTGTTTTATCATGCAAATTAAAGCATTAATCACCACAAATATTTTTTCGATTGCTAATTTAATTTAAACAATATGCGCCTTGTTGTTGTTAAAATATCAGAAATTATTTAACCTTTTGTGTTTTTGCATAATTTCGCGAAGACTTTATTATGTACTTAAATAAATTAGTAGATATGAACGAGAATAAATTATTTGAAACCGTTGGAACCATTTCTAAAAAAGAAACACTGGCATCGATTGAATACGATACAGATAAGGCGTTGGTGCTTGAAACACTCAAACCCTATCCTGGATATCATGGTACAACGATACCGGATCAACTGAATCCCATATCACTGTTTTTGGTTACCGGTAAGAAATACTCCGGCGAAAAAGTAATCAGGGCTACCATGGCCGTGAAACAAAAATTTGAATCCAATTTTGATGCAACCCCCGGAGAGATAACCGTTTTTAACACGCTTACACCTTGTATCCGGATCAAGGATCTGGAGAGTTACAACGAGATAGAGAATCTCATTAAGCACTATCGCGAAAACGGTATCGACTTCTTGAAAGATAAAAAAATTGATCCGTTTTCCAGCTTAATTAAAATACGCAAGTATTTCACACTGGAAAAGGTTGAGGAAGGGCTTTACATCGATAAGGATATCAGGGAAATGACTTACTTCGAAGTTCCAAAACAGTTGGATTGGGATGTGTTTGAGCGTATGACACTGGGTATGAAACAAAATGTTGATTTTAATAATTTCGATGCTGCGCTGGGGGTTTTCTTTCCGCCAAATATTGTTATCGATACGGTAAGAATTTACCACGATAACGCTGACATTGCGGACATCAAATACCTGCGCAACAAATACCTTGAGGAGATTGGGAGATTACCATAAGGCATTGCTGTTTAATTCCCCGGCCGGAAGCTATGGTCCGGCGAAAATTCCTTTTTGGATAAACTCAATTGTCCAGGGTATGACGAGTGATCTGAGAAGCTGTATAAAAATGATATTTATAAGTGATTAGCCCCACCAGAAGGACGGGCTATTTATTTTTCCATCAATTTTTAGACGGCCTTTGAGATTGTACTTCTTCGCTATATACGCAATGCTGATTTGGAACCAGAAATAATATCAAAAATCTCCCGATGGGATGCTATTGGAAAAATGTAAGTTTTCTGATATGAATTCTTCTTTTTCGGAAATGACCCTTTTTATGTTTGTGTTCCCACCCATTCCGAAGGCAACGACGTCTATTTCACTCAACTCACCTGGGACAGCATAAACGGCCAGGTAGTTTACGATCCCTACCCAGACTTGATGATAGGACGATGCAGTGTGGATGATACTGAGCAGGTGCGAAATGTGGTGCATAAGATATTGAAATCGAAAAATTGTAGCTATCTTTGATATTCGAAAAAATTTAAAATGACACGATATGAAAAACTTAAGTTTACTAATCATTTTGATTCTTTTTTCAATAGTCGCATTTCCTGATTCCAAAATCACAAGAGGTCCCAATGTAGGTGAAATATATTTTATCGGCCCTACACATACAGGATTAGGGTTATATCGCTCAACAGATTTTGGCCAATCAGCCATTTGTGTTGACAGTACTTTTACAACCAGCATTATGTCTATTTGTGCCGATAAAACCGAAGGGGTTGTTTATTATGTTTCTATGGGACAAAGCTTATATATTTCTTATGATTATGGAAATATGAACACCTGGAATTTAACAAGTGGGGGAATTAAAATATTCTTAAATAGTGGGCGTAATGAAGGCGAGATATATTCAAGTATTTCGAAAAAAAGTACTGATTATGGGCAGAACTTTTATTACAACTCCTGTAATGGGTGGTTTGGAAATAGCATTGATTCAGAAATTGACAATATGGAAAATTATGGATATTCCTGCGTTTATAGCAGTTATGAACCTGATACAATATACCTGTTATATTCGAATGATGATTTTGAGAACCTACAAATCCAACATACATTTTTAAACAATTTGTTAAGCGATATTGAAATGACTCGTGGATATGACAATGGTGAAATCTATATAAGTTTAAATCAATTCAACTATCAAACTTCCTGGCTATTGCATAGCATTGATTTTGGACAATCATTCGATACAATTGATGGATATAATTTTAACAATTACTACCAATTTGACATAGTCGGTGGTAGGCAAGAGGGAGAGATTTATTTGATATACAATTTTGTAAACCAATTGTGGTTAAATGCTCATATATATAT
>JABMQA010000023.1 GCA_013203545.1 Bacteroidota bacterium | reverse complement strand
TTTTAGCTTTAGTAAGTATTTCTTGTATAACTATAGGATTCTTGAAAGCTTGGTCATTTCTTGCTATGAAGTATTTTGTACGGCAAGAGTCTAGTTCGATATCAAAAAAATCCTTACCCAGTTCATCTTGTAGCTTATCCTTAATAGTTTTCTTAAAACAAGCAAATTTTTCGGTTATTTTTTCAGGCCAATCTTCAATCTCATGGGAAAAAAGCCTTAATAGACGCTGATTTTCTTCTGGTTTTGAATCTTTTCCTCCTTCATCACTATCCCATATCGCATAAACTGGTATTTCTAATTCTCTAAAAATTGCTGTTGGGCGATCGATGCTGTTTTTCCCCATACATGGGATGACAGAAATTCCAATGCTTTCAAAGTCATGTCCTAAAGTAGAAGCTGTTCCAAGTATTGCCGCCCGATCTTCTTCTCCTTCAACCAAAACGGCAACATCAGCAAAGAATCCTTCATTCATCCACGGGGTCATAAGGGTCTTAAGACGAGGCTCAAGTGTTTCTCCAGTATATGTTCCTTCAGGCTTGCCATCAGCCTTTTCAATGATTTTCACTATTTCATCAAGGTTCGTCTGAAAAACTTTTGTCTGCTTTGGCTTATCATTTTCTACCAACTTTTTACGAAGTACGCGTAAATGTTTAAATCTCTCAATGTCTACAAATAAAGGTGAATGAGTACTATAAATGACTTGAGTCTGCGCCGCTACACCTTTAATGCTTCCAGTCGCTAACTTAAAAAGAATCTTGGATAAATGGCGTTGTCTATTCGGATGTTGATAAAGTTCTGGTTCCTCAATTCCTAGTATAAGGTTTAGCCTAGCGGTTATCTTTGCCTCGCTATCTGGTTCTAATTGGGGAACATTGTCTGTTACAAGTTGTCCTTTGTCTCCGCTTTCTTGCATCGGAGCTTGTGCCACGGCAAGATGTTGTAACATAGTAAGTATAAAGGCTCGCTGAAGTCCATGACCAATGCGTTCCACGGATGATGAGTACTCGTCTTCTACAAGTTTTATATCTGCCTTAGGCATAGGAATTTCTATGTTCTCTGCTTTTAGCCAGGTTAAATTAACTTGTGTGTCTGGGACATAAGTCTTAAGCGTATCAGTAAGGGAATCTTCAAGTGTTTTCAACTCTATAAGATTAGATGGCTCCGTTATTTCTTCATACTTTTTTTGTGTATCTACTTGAAGTTTTTTTACATCTTCTCGTTGTGCCAAAACGCTCCGAACGATTAAATTCATAATTTCTGATAGCACGCTACCTTTACCTTCCATAGCATCTTCTGAGGCATCTCGAACTGCTGGGATTAAGAGGAATTTTGTATACCGCTCAAGATGTGCCTCACCAACTTCCTTAAATCCAAAAAATTGACCTTCATCTCTTTGGCGTGTGCACGTGTCAAGATTGAATTCTTCCCATTCTTTCAATGTTTTCGTAGCATCATCTTGTTTGGTCCATTTGTGCAATTGTGAATATTTGCTTGATGTAAGAAGTTCTTCATACGCTTCCTTCCTTTCCTTTGCACTCTGCGCCTTGCGAAACTTATCAAATTCTGGGTTCTGTAGGCTTGTCCCATAATATTTTTGGCTCCCTTTTCCTTGAGGCCATTTCATTTCCTTCTCTACAGTTAACTCTCCTCCTTCAACATATTTTTGGAAGAACTTCTTTTCCTCTTCTGTTAATCCAGTAAAAGTTATGGTAATCAAAATATCTTTTGCTGTATCTTTATCGTAATAATCATCCTCTGTATACCTTGCTGCTACCGTGTAAAACATGTCTAATGCTTTAAGAAAAGAGGATTTTCCAGCACCGTTTGGCCCGACTAGTGCTGTCAACTTATCACATTCCAAGGTCTCGTCTTTGATTGACCGAAAATTCTGAACATGTAATGCTTTAATAATCATTAAATATCTCCTTTTTGCTATTTACTCTTAAAATCCTTCAAACTCTTGATCTCCCGATATTCGTTACCGTAAATATCCAGATAAATAATCATCAATTGTTTTTTGATTTCTTCCACAGGCAAAAACACTTTCCATCCGTTTTTCTCGATGTCGCTGGCATAATAAACTTTATCCAGATTAAAAATATCGCCATCATAATTGAAATCCACCATAATCATGGACAGCGATTCCCTATTTTCCAACTGACTTGCGCCTTTAAGCATGGCTTCACTTTTAAAGGTGCTGATTTTAATAGTTGCATATTCAAGCAATTGATTTTTCGGTTTTTCTATAGAATATTTGCAGTTCACTTTAGGTATGCGGATAAAATCGAATCCCACGGCATCCACTGTATCATTTACCTGGCTTTCATCAATGGGCTGTTTGATGGCTTCAAAATCCCGATTGTGCAATTCATTAATAATTGAATAAGGGATGCGCAAGATATAATAGCGTACCGATCCTTTTTCGATATAGTCCTCTAAAAACATCACGCTGGCGGCAGGGGCAATGATAAAAAATTGTTTGCCAACTTTTGAGCCAAGCATGGCATGAAGATCATCAATGAATCCGTAATCCAACACCACACCGCCGTCCTGCTGATAATTGAACACCA
>JABMQA010000263.1 GCA_013203545.1 Bacteroidota bacterium | reverse complement strand
GATTAGTTCTATACCGGAATATGGCTATCATTTTTATCCAATGGCACGAATAGCACGAAATAATTTGACCAATTTCCGTACAATAGATACCGAAAAGCAAATTTCAGCCTGGTTAAGAAGCGATAGATGTATTAAAATGTACCCATCTTTCAAAAAAATATTTATCTTGCAAGGCAAAAAAAAAATATCGAATACCCATGAGTAAGTATGATTTGAAATTTGAAGAAAGCAACAGTAATGAAGAAATTACGATATCGCTCACAGGTGAGCTTACTATTGATCATGCGCACGAGATAGAAGAACAGATCATGAAATACTATTCCAGGGCCAAATCGATGGAGTTCAATATCACAAATGTCCGCGGGTTTGACCTGTCTTTTTACCAGTTATTAATCTCATTTAAAAAGACATGTATGAAGGATAATAAGAAAATAATTTTCCATATATCACTTCCTGAAGAAATTCAAAAGCTACTCGAAAATTCAGGGGTAAAAATAAATATTAATTAATGCATAAATGTAAAAACGGATAGCCATGCCTAAAACAATATTGGTTGTTGATGATTCATACAGTGTTCGTGAGGCAGTTGGATACACTTTAAAAAATGAAGGTTTTCTTGTGTTTTCAGCGGAAGATGGCCAGGATGCACTGAAATATTTGGATTCGAGAAAAATTGATCTGGTAATTACAGACCTTCATATGCCCAATTTAAACGGTATTGAACTAACCAGGAAGGTGAGGAAAATAGACCATTATGCCCGTGTTCCAATTATCATTTTAACCACCGAATCGCAGTTTGTAAAAAAACAGGAGGCAAAGGAGGCAGGGGCAACAGGTTGGATTGTTAAACCTTTTGTTCCCGAAAAGCTCATGACTGTAATCAAACGTGTGATACGCTAATGACACAAAAGAATGGCAAATATAAAAATTAAGAGTCCACTAACAAATATCTGTTTGCTATGGATATGATGGAAGAATTCAAACAGAAATTTATTGAAGAAGCTGAAGAGTTGATTACCAATCTCGAGGAATCGATATTGATATTAGAGAAAAACCCGAAAGATCAGGAGCAGGTTCAGTTGATTTTCAGGATCATGCATACCCTCAAAGGAAATGGCGGGATGTTTGGTTTTAATAAAATCAGTGAGTTTACCCACAACCTTGAATCTATCTATGATTTTGTGAGAAATGGTGACATGGATGTTACCACGGATTTACTGAATATTACACTCAAAGCTGTTGATCATTTAAAGGTCCTGCTCGAAGTAGGTGACGATCTTGATACACAAACACAGGAAACCCATTACCACTATACTTCCCAAATCGAACAGATTATCAGCCGTAAATCAGGGGGCACTGGGCCGGCTCCCCGGGGAACTTCTCCGGCCCGAACCATACAAACCAACAATTTTCACCACGGTGAAAGTGCGTTCTCAACCTATTTTATTTCGTTCAAACCCAATGATTATATTTTTAACAACGGCACCAATCCCCTTTATTTGATGGACGAAATCAGTACCATGGGACATGCCGTAGCCATTCCTCATTTTGAAAATGTACCCGAAATAACAAGCTTCGAGCCCACCAAATGTTACACATGGTGGGAAGTGTTCATTTCTACAAAAGAAAACAGGGGCAACCTGGCTGATGTTTTTATTTTTGTTGAGGATGATGCCATCATTGAAATTACCGAGATCGCCGATTATGATTTATTTGAGGAGAAAGCATTTAATACATACGCCGAATTTCTGCAAACTGAAAATCAGCATGCAGATTTAAAGGAAATTAAAAAAATTATCGATAACGCTACTGAGATAACGGATATTCCTGAGATCCTTGAAGAAAGTCCTGGTTTGGAACAAACAGATAAAAGTGATGTGCCACAATTAGGGGACCGGGAAATTAAGAAACCCAAACCAAAGGCCGAAAGTTCAATTTCCAGTATCAGGGTCTCTTCGGATAAAGTGGATACCCTTATGAACCTCGTGAGTGAAATGGTGACGGTTCAGGCACGTCTGAGTTTATTTGCGGAACAAAACAACATTCCCGAGTTGATTGCCATTTCTGAAAATGTACAAAAACTTGCCAAACAACTTCGTGATAATGCCTTCAGTATTTCGCTCATCCCCATTGGGAGTATTCTTACCCGGTTTCAACGGTTGGTAAGGGATCTGTCCAATGAACTCGGAAAAAAGATCAATTTTGAAATTGAAGGCGAAGAAACCGAACTTGATAAAACCATTATCGAACGGATTACCGACCCATTGTTGCATATTATCCGCAACTGCCTGGACCATGGTATCGAAAAGCCCGAATTGCGATTAGAAAAAGGAAAGCCGGAAACAGGTTCTATTTTGTTTAAGGCTTATTATTCGGGCAGCAATGTGCATATTATGGTACGTGATGATGGCGCCGGATTAGACCCGGAAAGAATCCTGAGCAAAGCTAAAAAGAAAGGGTTGATCGATGAATCAGAAATACTGGACAGAAAGCAGATTTTTGATCTTATTTTTGCACCGGGATTTTCTACTGCCGAAGTCGTATCTGATGTATCAGGACGTGGTGTGGGAATGGATGTGGTAAACAAAAAGATTTCGGAAATCAGAGGGGAGGTTCTCATCGAATCAGAAATTGATAAGGGCACCACCATGACCATTATTTTACCGCTTACACTTTCGATTATTGATGGCATGCAGGTGCAAATTGATGATGAATACTACATTATTCCACTTGGTGCTGTTCATAAAATTTATTCGATAACCGGAACCACTGCCGAAAAAGCTTTTGATAACGTTATTGTGCTTGAGGGCGAACAATTGCCCTTTTTCAATCTCAGGAAGGAATTTGAAATTGGGGGCAGGGTGCCCCAAAAACTTGAAGTACTCGTGGTGAAGTACGAACACGGAATGGTTGGATTAATCATCGATAAAGTGATCGGAGAATATCAAACTGTGCTAAAGCCACTGGGAAAACATTATAAAAAGCAGCAATTTATTTCAGGTGGGACCATTCTGGGTGACGGATCGGTCGCCCTCGTACTTGATACCAATAAAATCATTTCAAAGTTTTCCAGGAAAAACACAAAACCGGAGGATGTAAAATGAGTGAATCTCAAACACTAGAAAACAATTCGTATTTGACTTTTATGCTGGGTGATGAAATATTTGCCTCTCATGTAAGTAATGTTATTAAGATCCTCGAGATGCAGAGGATTACCGAAGTGCCCAGGGCCCCCTCATTTATGAAGGGTGTAATCAACCTGCGGGGAAATGTGCTTCCGGTAATTGACGCAAGGATAAAATTCGGATTGCCGGCCACACTCTATACCGAACGAACCTGTATATTGGTGCTCAATTTAAAGATTGATGACGAAACTGTTGAGGTGGGGGCAATTGTTGATGCCGTTAACGACGTAATCGAATATAGCCAGGATAAAATCCAGCCCGCGCCAAGGCTCGGGAGCAAATACAAATCCGATTTCATCGATGGTGTGATGAAATTAAATGATCAGTTTATTATGATATTAAATATGAATACGGTATTTTCTACCGAAGATATTATTGATCTTCAGGAGCAGACAAATGCCAATAAGGAAGTTGTATCTGATGATGAAACAAGCAAAACCGAATAGAAATTATAATTGGGGATAATCTATGAAATGGAAAAACTTTAAACTGGGGGTAAAACTGGTAACCGGCTTTGGGATAGTAATAGTTATTTTACTTGTAATTGGTGGAATAGCCATACAACAACAACAATTGGTAAAAAGCGATACCTACCAGATTGCCGAAAAAAACCTTCCTGAGTTAATTGTTTCCGAAAAACTGGAAACTTCGATGATTGGAGCCATACATTCTGTTAATAGCTTTACTTTAAGCCAGGAAGATAAATATATTGATGATGCCAATGGATATATTGATGATATCATGGAGGCCCTGGATGAAGCTGAATCCATTTCGGAAAATTTCGATGGTGATGATCAATTTGTAATAAGTATCAGGGAAACCCGGAGTGAACTGATAAACTATGAGAATTTGGTAAATGATCTTATAAATTCGTCGGTTGAATTGAAAAAGCAGTGGGAAATCATGGACCAATCATCAGCTGAATCTTTGGATAACTGCTTTAATTTTCTTCATAGTCAGGAAGCAACAATGGCCAATGAAATAGCAACCAGAAAAGTTACCCGTCAGCGCTTGGAGCAAATTTCAATTATTAACAATATTATTTACCTGGGAAATGCGATCCGGATTCAAAATTTTAAGTCACAGGCCAGAAGAAATGAAAGCCTATTTAATGAGGCCATTAAAAAATTTGAAGAGATAGCGTACTACTCAAAAAATTTGGATGAATACATCAGTGATGATTTTGACAAGGAAACCATAGCTACTATCAGGGTATCGACCAATACCTACATGGAAGCTATGAAAAACTATAATCAGATTAGCAGGCTGCAGAATCAACTTAATACCCAAATAAATGAAATTGGGTCAAGAATTGCCTCGGACTTTCACGGCATTCACCTTCATACTTCCCGGTCGTCCAATCAATTTCTAAATAATTCAATTAAAAATGCCAATACTTCAGCAAATATTTTAATTATAGGATTATCAGTTGCGTTGTTATTGAGTATGTTTCTTGCCTGGTTCCTCACACGGTCAATCACCAGGCCCATTTTTAAGGGAGTAAAGTTTGCCCGTGAAATTGCCTCTGGTAACTTACTGGTGAATCTTGATATTGATCAAAAAGATGAAATTGGCGAACTTGCCTCAGCGCTTGAAACTATGAAAAATAAGCTGAGGGATGTGATCTCAGCAATACATGTTGCTGCACAAAATATTGCTGATGCCAGCAATCATGTAAATGGTATTTCGCAAACTGTTTCGCAAGGATCATCCCAACAGGCCTCATCTGTTGAAGAGATTTCTGCATCGATGCAGGAGATGTCGGCCAGCATTTCGCAAAACACATCCAATTCACAAAAAACCCAGGAGATCACTCAAGCAGCAACCAATGGCATAAAAGAAGGCAGTAAAAAAGTGATGGTTGTGGTTGAGGCCATTAAAGAGATCGCCGAAAAAATTGTGATTATTGGCGACATAGCATATCAGACCAACATATTGTCGTTGAATGCAGCAGTTGAAGCTGCCCGGGCCGGAGAACACGGAAGAGGGTTTGCCGTAGTGGCCGATGAAGTAAAAAAGCTTGCTGAAAGAAGCCAGTTGGCAGCAACTGAAATCGATAAAGTTTCTGCATCAGGAGTGGCACTTGCCGATGAGTCGCGCATATTGTTCAACGAAATTGAGCCAAAAATAGAGAAAACACTTGAGCTGGTACAAGAAATTACCGCCTCCAGTATCCAACAAAACTCAGGGGCTGAACAGGTAAATGAATCCGTGCAGCAGTTCAACCAGGTTATACAGCAAAATGCATCTTCCGCCGAAGAAATGGCTTCCAACTCCGAAGAACTGGCAAGCCTGGCTGAACAATTGAAAGATGCCATCGGGTTCTTTAAACTGAATAAGGCATGGATCAGAAAAAATGTTCAGCCTCAAAAATCTTACCCCAAGCAAAAACAAGTTCCTCAAACTACTGATAAAACACTAAAAATAAGAAGCACACAAAAAGGTGGGGTAAATTTACGCCTGGGATCCGATGACCTGGATAATGATTTTGAAAAGTACTGATATAATTTTAATTATCACATGAAACCATTTTTAGCCGAATGAAAATCGAAGATGTACATAAGCTTTATTCTGTTGAAATGACGGATCACGACTTTTCAAGGTTAAGCAAGTTTATCTTTGAGGAATACGGTATAAAAATGCCACCGCAAAAAAAACTCTTGTTGCAGGGGCGCCTGCGGTCACGGTTGCGTGAACGTAATATCGGTTCTTTCAAAGAATACATCGATTTTCTTTTTAGTAACCAGGGCCAGCAAATCGAGCTGGTACATATGATTGACGTGGTAACAACCAATAAAACAGATTTCTTTCGCGAACCCGACCATTTCGATTTTTTATTTAATGAGATTCTTGAGGAATTTCAATCAAAATCATCTTTTGGAAGAAATTTTAAAATATGGAGTGCAGGGTGCGCCTCTGGTGAAGAGCCCTATACTATGGCTATCATTTTAAGTGAGTTCAAGGCGCTGCATCATGCTTTTGATTTCTCAATTACAGCATCAGATATATCATCCAGAGCATTGGAACAAGCACAGACAGCCATATACCCGGAAGAAAAAGTTGTTGTTATTCCATTAAGCCTTAAAAAGATTTATTTATTAAAAAGCAAGGACCAGAATAAAAAAAATGTAAGAATTGTCTCTTCACTTCGGTCGCGGATAAAATTTATCCGACACAATCTGATGGACATTCAGAGTTTTGATGAATCCGGTTTCGACACCATTTTCTGTCGGAATACATTAATTTATTTCGACCGCAAAACACAACTTCAGGTTTTGTCGAACCTGATAAACAAACTCAAGCATGGAGGATACCTTCTGATCGGACACTCAGAGTCTATTCTTAACGAAACTTTTTTACCGGTTAAAAGGGTCAGACCAACAATTTACAAAAAAATTTAAACAATACCCATATTGGAAAATGATGAAGGACGAACCTTTTAAAATACTTATTGTTGATGACAATCAACTGAACCTGGAAAAGATAAAGGCTGTGCTTGCCACAAAAAACTATATTCTTTTCACAGCCATTGATGGCAGATCTGCCTTAAAAACAGTTGCAAAATACCCGTTCGATCTTTTGCTGCTGGATGTTATAATGCCGGGAATGGATGGGTTTGAGGTTTGTGAGCGGATGCACAAAAATGAGAAAACTGCGCAGATACCGGTTATTTTCCTTACGGCTCAAACCGACAGTGAAAGCATTAAAAAAGGATTTGAAACCGGGGCCGTAGATTATCTTGTAAAACCATTTAACGAAACTGAACTGCTGGCCCGGGTACAAAACCATCTGGAATTGAAACGTTCACGCGAAATATCAATTCTGGCAAAAGAAACCGCCGAAAGAGCTTTGCTGTACAAAAGTGAATTTTTGGCCAATATGAGCCATGAAATACGCACACCCATCAACGGTATTATTGGCATGTCGGAATTCCTGGCCAATACGGAGCTAACCTCAAGGCAGGAAGAGTATGTGAGGATTATCAGATCCTCAGCCAATTCGCTGCTCAACCTGATTAACGATATCCTGGATTTTTCGAAGCTTGAAGCCAGGAAAATCGAGATGGAACAAATTGACTTTGACTTGACGGAAATAGTTGAAGATACCATTAAATCGATAAGTTTTAAAACAACCGACAAGGGACTCAGCCTAACTTTGGATATGGACAGCAGGATTTCACAGGTAGTGGTTGGTGATCCGACACGCCTGCGTCAAATTATTCTTAACCTGCTGTCGAATGCAGTGAAGTTTACCGAAAAAGGTGGAATAAATGTGAAGCTCGATCTTATGGGCAGAACTAAAAATACCCAGAAAATAAAATTCCGGATTATCGATACCGGCATTGGAATTTCAGACGAAGGAAAAAAGAAATTATTTAAGTCTTTTTCACAAGTGGATGCCTCTACAACACGTACATATGGAGGCACCGGACTTGGCTTGGCCATATCCTGGAGTCTTGTTGAAATGATGGGTGGTGATATAGGCGTTGAAAGTGAAATTGGAAATGGGTCGGTTTTCTGGTTTACCGTAGTCCTGAAAAAATCCAAAATGGAAAGATTGTCAAAAAAAAACGGGACGGATCAATCTAACATGAAAACAATAAAGACGCCAAAGCTGAATATATTATTGGCCGAAGATAACATGGTTAATCAAAAAGTGGCAAGTATTCACCTGCAAAAAATGGGTCATAATGTTATTGTGGCTAACAATGGGAAACTGGCCATCGAAAAATTTAAGGAAAATAGCTATGATATTGTTTTAATGGATGTTCAAATGCCTGAAATGGACGGATTTGAGTCGACTAAAAGGATCAGGCAATTTGAGAAAGAACAGAAAATTCAGGATAAAACACCAATCATTGCCATGACAGCAAATGCCATGCGCGGTGACAAAGAAAAATGTATCATGGCCGGTATGGACGATTATATTTCAAAACCATTTACAGCAGAATCATTAATGAAAATTTTAATAAAATTTATTTGAATCTACATGAAACACTATACCGATGAAGCGTTAATTGAGGAGTTGATGGCTCGTTTTCAAACCAGCCGGAAAAATATGGAGGAATTAAAATTATTGAACCGGCAGTTGGGACAGGTAAACAGGAAACTATCCGAATCAGAGAAACTTAAATCCCATTTTCTTTCCAATGTGCGAAATGAAATCATTAATCCCTTGTCATCGATCCTGAACCTGTCCAGAAATCTGATTGATGCTGATTCTATGCCTGCAACTGAAAGTAAAAGGCAAGCCGCTATCATATTTGATGAAGCATTTACTCTGAATTTTCAATTGAAAAATATATTTGCATCAGCAGAAATTGAAGCAGGGCAACTTACACGTGATATTTATAAATTTAACTATCATACCCTGGTTGATGCACTGATTAATGAATATTTGCCTCTGGCACTGATGAAGAACATAAAGGTTGAATATACTGGAACCGGCCAGAAAGAAAAGGAGGCAACAGCATTTCGATCCGACCCGGAAAAGTTAAACCTTATTATGGCTAATTTGCTGGTAAATGCAATTAACAACAGTGATGATAATTCGATTGTGAGGCTATCATCAACATTTGATGATGACCGGTTAACTTTGACTGTACAGGATTTTGGGAAGGGGATTGATAAAAAGGATCATGAGGTCATATTCGATAGGTTCACCCAGTTGGATCCTGTTATACATACTTCCAACAAAGGGCACGGGCTGGGCTTATCCATTGTTAAAACCTTTGTCGATTTTCTGGATGGCCATATCAGTCTCGATAGTGAAATAGGCATTGGGAGTACTTT
>JABMQA010000262.1 GCA_013203545.1 Bacteroidota bacterium | reverse complement strand
GAATGAAGCTGAACAGCTCAGATTTGAAATGAGAAGATCCATTACGCAGCTTGAAATTCAAAAAGAGGCTTACAGGTTGGAGAATTCATTTATAGGCCAGGTTGGTCAGGCTATCGAACCGTTGATCAGACCGCTGGGTTTCGACTGGAAAATGGGTATAAGCCTTATCACCGGCGCTGCAGCCAAGGAGATTATTGTAAGCACGATGGGGGTACTTTACCAGACAACTGATGAGGACAGCAACCCGCAGTCGTTGATACGGAAAATACAAACCCAACAATATAAATCCGGTCCGGATGCGGGAAAGCAGGTATTTAGCCCGGTGGTTGCATTTGCGTTTCTCATATTTGTTTTGATCTATTTCCCATGCGTTGCGGTAGTAGCAGCCGTTAAAAAAGAGACGGGGGGCTGGAAATGGGCATTATTTCTGGTCGTGTACACCACGGTGTTAGCCTACGTTATGGCATTTGCTGTTTTTCAAATTGGGAATTTACTCATTTAAAATATTTAGGATGATCCAGGATTTAATAACATACATCATACTATTTGTCACCCTGGTAATTGCGGTGTACAAAATCATTCAATTTTTTCAATCCAAAGAAACAATTTGCGATGGCTGCAGCAGTTCAGGTTCAGGGTGCAAAATGGCTGAATTAAAACAAAAAATTAATCAGATTAAAATAAAAGAGGTTCACAAATCATAACAAATAAAATTTAACCAGACATTAAATAAAAAAAAGAAGGCGCACCGAAAATAATTTTTCTATTTTTGTCTATTAATTTTTAACCAAATCACAATTCTATGTATCAATTAATCAATACTGACATGATCGGTACCCGTGTTGAAGAATGGGGTGGTGAAGAAATGGTATCACAGATTATTCAAATGCTTGAAGATGGTTATAATTCAAGTATTGGAAAAATCGAAACAGCAGTTAACAGCCGTGATTTCAAGAGCATTAAAGAATTGGTACATCCAATAAAGAGCAACTTTTATTATTTTATTGACAAAACCAGTCCATTCGGGTTGAAAATCCAGAAACTTGAAGATAAGGGCAGGGATGAAGACGAAAGTGAACTGGATGAATTCCTGGAATATTTCCGGTTACATGCCGAACAAACATTAAGCGAACTCAAGGAGTTTACAAAAGATTTTTAATGCTGTCTGATTTAATCCAACCTGTTTAAACCTTCAATTGCCTTTGGATAATTGGTTTTTAATTTCAGGGTTTTCAAATAATCCTTTCTCGAAAATTCCTTTTCACCCAGCAATTCATAGCTATAGCCCCTGTTGTAGTAGGCTTCAGCGTAATCAGGATTGAGTTCAATAACCTGATTGAAATATTCCACTGCTTTGTCAAATTCATGGAGAAAAACCAAATGAATATATCCCAAATTGTAAATTGTAAAGATATGGTTTGGATTCATTTGGAGGATATTTAGATAATTGGATATGGCTTTCTCTATTTCATCATTTTCCTGATAATACAGCGCAAGATGGTAATAGGGCTGGGTATCGTTTGGCCTGATATTAATTGAATTGTTGAAATACGCAATTGCCAGAGGGTTATGCCATGCTGCGTAAATAACCCCCAGTTGAAATATCGCATCATAATTATCCTGGTCCTGGTCGGCGGCAATTTTAAAATCCCTTACGGCATTTGCAGTATCACCCTTTTCCAGCAGGGTATACCCCCTGATAAAATATGCCAGCGGATTAATACGATCAATTTTCAGCAGGCGCTCAACGGCATCGAATACCGATTGGTAGTTTTGCATGATTAATTGTAATTCGGCAAGCTTCAAGAGGGCCTCTTCATTATTTTCATCAAGGGTCAGGGCTTTGTCAAGTGCATCCTTACACTTTTCAGGGTTGCCCATCGCGAGGTAGGCGTCCGACAAAGTTAGAAAATGATTTGTGTTCCGGTCATCAATATCAATGGCTATCAAAATATCCCGCATTGCTGAATCAGCTTTATTCCGGGAGAGGAAATATTTAGCCCTTTCGATATAAAGCGCATCGTTATCGGGATCTTCTGAAATTTTTTGATTTAGCTGTACAGCCTTTGGAACTGAATTTTCATTCTTCCCTCCATCCTGATCTGATTTCTGTTGACAACTACCGGCAACAATCAACACCAAAAAGGATAAAACTACACTATGTATTAAATTTTTCATGAATTCGATTTTATATTAAGTTGTTAACGCAAAAATCCAATTGTTTTTTCAGAATTTTTGCCTGATAAAAAAACCTAACAGATAACGGCAATTCTGTTAGAAGCTGTCTAAAAATGATATTTAAATTTGATTAGCCCCGTCCTTCTGCCACGGGCATCCCGTTGGGAAGGGCGGGGAGTTGTATT